>JBFHVK010000376.1:0-2714 GCA_041589615.1 Gammaproteobacteria bacterium
GCCCGAAATCCGACGATTGAGTTGCCGAAAGCGTCGAAGTAAGGGAAAATAGCGCCCCTTTACTAGAGAGTGGGAAGAAATCCCCTGCTGTTTTGAACCCTGTAAAACAGTGAACTAATTAACAGAATTCCTGCTGCCGTGGATATGCATAACACATCGCGGCGGCTCAAATTTTAAAACTTGATTGGAGATATCCTATGTCATCACGCAGAGAGCTTGCGAATGCAATCCGTGCCCTGAGTATGGATGCAGTACAAAAAGCTAATTCTGGTCACCCAGGTGCACCAATGGGTATGGCAGATATTGCTGAAGTATTGTGGAACGACAATATGAAGCATAACCCTAAGAACCCAAACTGGGCAGATCGCGACCGCTTCGTACTTTCAAATGGTCACGGATCAATGCTGATCTATTCTCTGCTTCACCTGACTGGCTACGATCTCAGCATCGAAGACCTGAAGCAATTCCGCCAGCTGCACTCTAAAACTCCGGGTCACCCTGAGTATGGTTATGCGCCAGGCGTTGAAACCACTACAGGTCCACTGGGCCAGGGTATTACCAATGCGGTAGGTATGGCGATTGCAGAAAAGGCAATGGCAGGCCAGTTCAACCAGAAAGGTCATAACATTGTTGATCACAACACCTATGTATTCCTGGGTGATGGCTGCTTAATGGAAGGTATCTCTCACGAAGCCTGCTCACTGGCAGGTACATTAGGTCTGGGTAAGCTGATTGCTTACTGGGATGACAATGGTATCTCTATCGACGGTCACGTTGAAGGCTGGTTCTCGGATGATACACCGAAGCGTTTCGAGTCTTACGGCTGGCACGTCATTGCAGACGTAGACGGACATGATCCTGAAGCGATTGCAAAAGCAACTGAAATGGCAAAAGCCATGACAGACAAGCCAACTATGATCTGCTGCAAAACCACGATTGGTTTTGGTTCACCAAACAAGGCGGGTAGCCATGCATGTCACGGCGCGCCATTAGGTGATGAAGAAATCAACCTGACTAAAGCTGCTCTGGGCTGGGATCACGGCCCATTCGAAGTGCCTGAGTCTGTTTACCAGGGCTGGGATGCAAAAGAAAAAGGTGCGGCTGCAGAAGCGGCGTGGAATGAAAAATTCGCGGCATACAAGGCAGAGTTCCCTGAACTGGCGGCTGAGTTCGAACGCCGCATGGCGGGTGACCTGCCTGCTGACTGGGCACAGAAATCTGCTGACTTTATCGCTTCTATTAATGCTGAAGCGAAAAGCCCTGCAACTCGCCAGGCTTCACTGGCTTCCATCGAAGCTTATTCTCCAATGGTACCTGAGCTGTTTGGTGGTTCAGCTGACCTGGGTTGTTCAAACCTGACTGAATGGTCTGGTTACAAGCCAATGATCAGCAACGAAGAAGCGAACTACGTAAACTACGGTGTACGTGAATTTGGTATGTCTGCCATTATGAATGGTATTGCGCTGCACGGTGGCCTAATTCCTTTCGGTGCAACCTTCCTGATGTTCTCGGAGTATGCGCGTAATGCACTGCGCATGGCAGCACTGATGAAAATCCAGAGCATCTTTGTATTCACTCACGATTCTATCGGCCTGGGTGAAGATGGTCCGACTCACCAGCCAGTTGAGCAGATCCCAACATTACGCATGATTCCAAACATGTCTGTATGGCGTCCATGTGATGCAGTTGAATCAGCTGTTTGCTGGGCAAAAGCGATCGAGCGTAAAGATGGTCCATCTACCCTGATCTTCTCACGCCAGGGTCTGCCACATCAGGAACGTACTGATGCGCAAATCGAAGCTATCTCTAAGGGTGGTTACATCCTGAAAGATTGTGCTGGCACACCTGATGCAATCATCATTGCAACAGGTTCTGAAGTTGCTCTGGCTGTTGGTGCAGCTGAAGCGATGTCAGGCAAGAACATCCGCGTTGTTTCAATGCCATCTGTTGATGCATTCGAAGCACAGGACGACAGCTATCGCGCGTCTGTTCTGACTAAAGGCGTTCCAACTGTAGCCGTTGAAGCAGCGGTAACAGATGGCTGGTACAAGTACGCTGATGCAGTTGTAGGTATTAACCACTTTGGTGAGTCTGCACCTGCAGGTGAGCTGTTCAAGGAGTTTGGTTTCACTGTCGAGAACGTTGTTAAGACAGTTGAAGGCATACTTTAACTAAATACTGTCATCCTCGAATGTTTTTATCGGGGATCCAGTGTCTTAAGTCTGTATCTAATAAGTCGCTGGATTCCCGCTAGAAGCATGCGGGAATGACGAACTTGAAAAATATAATTTCTAAAATATAACCGAGGAAAATGTAATGGCTATTAAAGTAGGTATTAACGGTTTTGGTCGTATCGGCCGTATGGTATTCCGTGCAGTTTACAATGAATTCAAAGACATCGAGATCGTTGGTATCAACGACCTGTTAGATGCTGACTACCTGGCATACATGCTGAAGTATGACTCAGTACACGGTCGTTTTGCAGGTACTGTTGAAGCGGGCGATGGTTGCATGATCGTTGACGGCAAGAAAATCCGTTTAACAGCCGAGCGTGATCCTGCAGACCTGAAATGGGGCGACGTTGATGCAGATATCGTTATCGACTCAACTGGTTTCTTCCTGACTGAAGAAGGTTGTCAGAAGCACATCGATGCGGGCGCGAAGAAAGTCGTTATGTCTGCTCCTTCTAAAGATACAACTCCAATGTTTGTATA
>JBFHVK010000377.1:0-2703 GCA_041589615.1 Gammaproteobacteria bacterium
GATTTACTCTGGAATGAACGCTACGAGCGTTGGCGACAAATGCCGGACACTCGTGTGCTTTTATGTGCCGACTATGGAGAAGCTATCTGGCCATGGCACATAGGGCCAGTCACAGATGTATTCAACAAACTGGAGTTTGATGCTAACAATGTAATTATTATGATGTGTGGCCCAGAGGGAATGATGCAGGTTTGCAGCGAACAGATGCTACAGAGATCGGTTGATGCATCACGTATTTATCTGTCCATGGAAAGGAATATGCAATGTGCGACTGGTCATTGTGGTCATTGTCAGTATGGCAGTGAATTCATCTGTAAAGATGGCCCGGTATTTAGCTACGACAAACTTCAACACCTGTTCAGAAAACGTGGATTTTAAACATTGAGTTAAAAATGAATAACAAATCACAGAAGACAGAAAAACCTGTAATCGCAGTACATAAATTCAGTTCCTGTGATGGCTGCCAGCTGGCCTTTATTCACCTTGGCGAACCTTTGCTAGCGCTATCGGAAATGGTAGATATTGTTCATTTTGCAGAAGCAGGTCCTGTGAATGAACATGCACAAGTTGATATTGCATTTATAGAGGGCAGTGTTTCGACTACAGATGATTTACAGCGCCTGTTATCTATTCGTGAAAATAGCCAGTTTATAGTAACTATTGGAGCCTGCGCAACATCAGGCGGCATTCAGGCTTTGCGTAATATGCATAAGACCCATCAATGGATAGCCGAAATCTATGCAGATCCATCAGTCATTAAAAGCCTGGACAGGAGTAGCGCCATTAAAGGACATATTAAAGTCGACTTTGAGCTATGGGGCTGTCCAATAAATCAGCAACAGCTATTGCTAACGATTCGCTCACTACTCTCCGGGGTATTACCCGGAGAGCAGCAAGATAAAGTGTGTATGGAATGCAAACGTCAGCAAACCGTCTGTGTCATGGTCAGTAAAAATGAAGCCTGTATGGGGCCAGTGACACGTACCGGCTGTGGAGCATTATGCCCAAAAGCAGGCCGGGAATGCTTTGGATGTTATGGTCCGGCAGAAAACTCTAATACTCATGCCCTGGCAAATCGACTACAGGGGTTTGGCCTGCTTAATGATGAAATAGCGCGAAGATTTCTCTTCATACATAGCGATTCAGATGTATTCAAAAAAGAAGCGAAGCACTGGACAGATAAATGAAAGATAAACAGACCATTAATATAAATGTTCCTGTCCTGGCGCGTGTTGAAGGTGAAGGCGCACTTGAACTTAAAATAGAAAACCATCAGATTAGTCATCTGGCACTACGCATCTATGAGCCGCCTCGATACTTCGAAAAATTTCTCGAAGGCCGTAATTATTACGATGTACCCGATATAGTCGCACGTATCTGTGGTATCTGCCCTGTCGCCTACCAGATGAGTGCAAGTCATGCGATTGAATCTATATTCAATCTCCAGATTTCGCCCTGGATTCGCACGATGCGCAGACTGTTTTACTGTGGTGAATGGATACAGAGCCATAGCCTGCATATTCACTTACTCGCGGCACCTGATTTCCTTGGTTTCAATAGTGTTATTGAAATGTCAAAAGATTTTCCCACAGAAGTGCAACGAGGATTAAAACTACAGACACTGGGCAATGATCTGGTTAGCCTGATAGCAGGTCGTTCTGTACACCCTGTCGGTGTAAAAATTGGTGGCTTTAGCCATGCTCCATCAGAAATCACTATGAAACAGATGCTCGAACGTGTGACTTCAGCTAAACAGGATGCCATAGCATTAATTCACTGGATCGATAATCTTAAATTGGTGGACGATGAACAAGATTTTATTAGTGTGGCGCTCAGGCATAGTAATGAATATCCATTTAATCAGGGACGTATCGTCAGTGATAATGGTCTGGACATATCCATCGATGAATTTCACAAACATTTCAGGGAACACCAGGTTGATCACAGTACAGCTCTTCATTGCTTGCTAGATGACAGACCCTATCTTGTAGGCCCTCTGGCGCGTTTAAATCTCAATGCAAACAGGCTACCCAAAGAGTTACAGGAACTTATGCAGGAACTAAACACACAGTTTCCATCAAAAAACATGTTCCATAGCATGATTGCCAGGGCGCTGGAGATTTATTACTGCCTGCTAGAAGCTGAACAGATAATAAAAAACTATAACATTACAGAACAGCCAGGTATAAAACCAGACATTAAAGCCGGTACCGGATACGGCTGTACGGAAGCGCCACGCGGCATTCTCTGGCACCGTTATGATATTGATGACAAAGGCTGTGTAACAAAAGCCGTTATAATTCCTCCGACCAGCCAGAACCAGGCACGCATAGAGGAAGACCTGAGAAATTCACTTAATCATATTGGTCTTGACCAGGATAAACAGGTTCTGCAACTGCATGCAGAAAAAGTCATCAGGAACTATGACCCCTGCATTTCATGCGCAACACATTTCCTGGATCTTACTCTGATACGCGATGGTAAAACTGAACAACAACTCCATAACATCAAAATCGATCAGGAAATAAACTTTAAACAGCTTGATCTAAACAAAACAGCAATTATAGCTGTCGGTTCACCTGTATCCGGTGATGATACTGCCTGGAAACTAATAGAAGAACTGAAACATAATGAATTTTTTTCACAACTAATAAAACAGGGTTTAAGCCTTATTAAACTGGACAGACCTGGCATCAACATTAA
>JBFHVK010000378.1:0-2701 GCA_041589615.1 Gammaproteobacteria bacterium
ACTACTCGATAGGGCTTTAATTCATTGCCTTCACTGTCATAAAAAATAATGGCAGGGGGGCCAATAATATTAAAGTGCTTGTAGAGAGACTTATCCTGCTCATCATTCGGTGTTACATCCGCCTGTAATAACACCGCATTTGCCAGCGCCTGTTTTACGGCAGGGTCGGTAAATGTGAAGCTTTCCATTTCCTTACAGGAGATGCACCAGTCTGCATAAAAATCCAGCATAACCGGTTTGCCAGCGGCCTTTGCCTGGGCCAGTGCCTGATTGAGTCCATCCAGTCCTTTTACCTGCTTGAATTCAAGGTGTGACTGCTCGTGACTCGCACTTCCAATTACACCTTTTAGTGGCTGCAGTACCTGCTGGCCACCCGAGGCGACACCCAGCATAAGAATGACGCCATAGATGAGCAGAATCATACCCAGGCCTTTCCATAGCTTGGTCCAGCCCGTGGCTTCTGCCTTAAGGGTTTCCAGTGCTCCCATGTATACCGCCGAGGTTATCAGTAATATCGCCCACAGGAACATGGTGATCTGGGCGGGCAGTATACGTTCCAGCATCCAGATGGCAACCCCCAGCATCATTACGCCGAAGACGGCCTTTACGGCATCCATCCAGGCCCCGGCACGGGGCAGTAGTTTACCTGCGGATGTACCAATTGCAATCAACGGTGCTCCCATGCCCATGCTCAGGGCAAACAGGGCAGTACCACCAAGTACAGCATCTCCTGTCTGGCCAATGTATATCAGTGCACCCGCCAGAGGGGCGGCAACACAGGGACCTACGATGAGTGCTGAGAGCAATCCCATAATGGCTACACCTGTGAGTGTGCCACCCTGCTGGCGATTGCTGACTTCGGTGAGTCGGCTTTGTATGAAATTGGGCATTTGCAGATCATAAAAACCGAACATCGACAGGGAGAGCAGTACAAATACGGCGGCAAAGCTGGTTAGAATCCACGGGTTCTGGAAGGCCGCCTGAATATTTTCGCCGAACAGTCCTGCAAAGACGCCCGCAGCGGTATAGGTGAGTGCCATTGCCAGTACATACACCAGTGATAGCGTGAAGGCGCGTCGGGTAGTGATCTGTTCACCCTGTCCGATAATAATGCTGGAAAGTATCGGGATCATTGGAAAAATACAGGGAGTGAAGGCCAGTAACAGCCCGAAACCGAAGAAGCTCAGTATGGTTAATATTGCACTGCCTGATTTTAGTGATGCGGCTATCTGGTCCTGCTCTGAAACCGGTGTAGAGGAGCTTCCTGAGGCGGGATTATCCAGTGTGCTGGCGGCAACATCGCTAACCGGGGCAACATCCAGGCTGATGTTTTTTGTGATGGGTGGGTAGCAAATACCGGAAATTTCGGAACAACCCTGGTACTTAACCTTGAAACTGGCATTTTTGATCCCATCTTTAACATTATCAACGGCAATGGATGCCTTTGCCTTATTATGGAATACATAGATTTCACCAAAAAACTCGTCATGCTTGAGCTCGCCTGTATCGATAACAAAGTTGGATGTCGATAGCTGGCTTTCTTCTGCAGCAATGATTTTGGTTTTGTCTCTATATAAATAGTGACCATCGGCGATTGTCCATTCAGCGAATACGCGGCCATTGTCAGACCAGGTTTTGAGCACGAAGGCGTCATCCGGGTCGAGGATGTCGTCACCGCCACCAAGGCCAATATCGTCATTCAGGCCGCCGACTGAACTGAACGGGTTTTCAGCGAAGCTGGGCTGGCTGAAAAGGGCAAGCAGCATAAATGCAGTGAAAACAAGGCGTGGAATTTGAAAAAACATATGATGGGTCACTCTGTCTTATAGGTTTATTTAGCAGTATTAGAACTTAATAGTCTGGTGAAGTTCTTAAAAATGTTCCAGAAAAATACTTCAGGCCGGCCATTATTATTCATTTTAGCGCTTAAGGCTTTCTTAAGTCTGATGTGCGGGCTTTTAACCTCTGGGGCAACATTACGTTTTTTATGCAAACAGCGCAACCCATGCAGTACTGGCTGCACTGGCTAAGTCGCTGAAATGAGTAAATATATTATGATTAGATTCTGGCCTGTTTTATTCCTTATTATACCAATTATAGAGGTTTATCTGCTAATTGAGGTGGGTGGCCTGATCGGTGCCGGCTGGACCATCCTGTTAATTATCCTGACAGCCATTATCGGTGTGAACCTGCTCCGTCAGCAAGGTATCAGCACGCTGATGCGGGCAAATCAGGTGATGAGCCAGGGGCAGGTGCCTGCCATGGAAATGATGGAAGGACTGTTTCTGGCCGTTGGTGGTGCACTACTGATTACGCCCGGTTTCTTTACCGATGCACTTGGTTTTATCTGCCTGCTGCCCTTCACTCGCCGTGGAATAATTCGCTATCTCCTCTTGAATTCTACATTCACAGCCTCATATACCGTCCATCAAGAAAACAGGGAGCAGCACGATTCCCGGACCATCGAGGGCGAATATCGTCGTGATGACTAGGTTTCGGTGACAATTGTGCGCCGTGACCCTTGACTCGTGTTGGCTCATGACTATTATTAGCACTCATTAAGCGAGAGTGCTAAATTAACTTTTTGAGGAATTAAAGCAGATGAATATTCGCCCATTACAAGACCGTGTGGTCGTAAAACGTATGGAAGAAGAACGTACCAGTGCTGGCGGAATCGTGATTCCTGACTCGGCGACTGAAA
>JBFHVK010000379.1:0-2693 GCA_041589615.1 Gammaproteobacteria bacterium
CCAGTGATGTCTATGCGTTGCAGGCTGCGCTGACGCATTTCCTGCGTGGCAGAGGCAACTATAGTGTCATATAGAGGGGCTAAAAAAGTATAGCTGGATTTTAGACCCATAGGCACTTGCCCCTAGTGTAGCGTGTTCGGCGCCAGCAGGTAGAATTCGGGAATATCCGCATCAAACTGGATGCCATCATCAGAAATCATCTGGTAGCTACCAGCCATAGATCCACTTGGGGTTTTCATCATTGTGCCACTGGTGTACTGGAATCCTTCACCGGGCTTAAGATAGGGCTGTTCACCAACAACACCATCACCTTTTACTTCCTGTACATCGCCAGTGCCATCTGTAATGACCCAGTGACGCGTAAGTAAACGAGCAGGCATATTACCATTATTGGTAATAGTTACCGTGTAAGAGAATACATAGTGATCCTGTTCAGGGCTAGATTGCTCTTCGATATAAGCCGGTGTGACTTCTACATTGATCTTATAAGGATTTTCATTCATAACCATTACCACAGATTAAACTGACACTAGCTTAACAGAATTATATGCTGATTTTCAGTGAAATTTAACTGGAATCCCTGTTCAGCTGACTGAACAGATCAGCAAACTGCTGTAGAGTGAGTGATTGTGCACGACTGGCAGGGTCTATGCCAGCCGCTTCAATTTGATCAGCAGTACATAATTCCCTGAGGACATTGCGAAGTGTCTTACGGCGTTGTGAAAAGGCCTGGCTGACTAGCTTGCCAAAAGCTTCTTCGTTATCTACCTGTACTGGCTTATCTTTGTGTGGAATAAGTCGAACGATGGCAGAATCAACTTTAGGTACCGGCTGGAATGATTCGGGTGGCACAAGGAACAGGGGGGTAACCTTAAAATAGTATTGTGCCATTACCGAGAGGCGGCTGTAATTGCTGGTATCAGGCCTGGCCGCCAGACGTTCTACAACTTCCTTCTGTAGCATAAAGAACATATCCTGAATGATGCTAGAGTATTCAACCAGGTGAAAAATGATAGGCGTAGAAATATTGTATGGCAGGTTACCAATAATGCGCAAAGGCTGGTCCTGATCGAGAGAGGCAAAATCAAACTTGAGTACGTCTACATTATGGATGTGTAGTTTACTGTCCAGGCCGCAATTTAGTTGCAGCTTGGGAATGATATCCCTGTCCAGTTCGATGACATCCATCTCGCCGATTTGCTTTAGTATCGGGCATGTGAGAGCACCTAGCCCAGGGCCGATTTCAATAATTCTGTCACCCTGTCTTGGGTTAATGCTCTGAATGATGCGCTGAATTATTCCGGGATCTGATAGAAAGTTCTGGCCAAAGCGTTTTCTTGCACGATGTTGAATTGCCATCAGGATGTTGTCTCCTGCAGCGGATGTGTGACTGAATTTGCCAGCTGAATAGCGGCTTCAAGTGCAGCTTCATAACTACCGCTATCAACATCGGATGTTGCTGCCAGCTCAAGTGCAGTTCCGTGGTCAACCGAAGTACGAATAACCGGTAAGCCCAGTGTAATATTAATGGCGTGGCCAAAGCCGACATGTTTAAGTACTGGCAATCCCTGGTCATGGTACATGGCGAGTACTGCATCGGCAGCGTTGAGATATTTTGGTGTGAATAGTGTATCGGCAGGAAGAGGGCCTGACAGGTTCATGCCTTTACTTCTAAGCTGCTTGAGTACGGGTTCGATTATGTCTATTTCTTCACGACCCATATGGCCATTTTCACCGGCGTGAGGGTTTAGTCCACAGACCAGGATATGTGGCTGTTTAATCGCATATTTAGACTTGAGATCGTGGTGTAGTATTTCTATGACCTGTTGAAGGACCGGTGCTGTGATTGCCTGACTTACCTGGCTTAATGGTAAGTGTGTTGTAACCAGTGCTACGCGTAGTTTTTCTTTCTCTGCTGCTAGCATCATCACCGGGATACCACCCGTGAGTTGTGCAAGGTATTCGGTATGCCCTGAAAAAACAATACCTGCATCATTGATAATGCCTTTGTGAATGGGGCCTGTCATCAGGGCATCGCATTGCTGGCGTTGTTGTGATTCAACTGCCAGGCGTATACAGTCGAGAACGTAAGTCGCATTTTTGCTATTTAATTTACCTGCAATCACATTTGTTGCCAGTTTAACTGGCCAGACTAGCATGATGCCTGCAGGGGTGTCCGGAACATTATCAAGTGATTCGAGAATGCGTACCTCTATATCAATTGCAAGTTGCTGTGCGCGTTGTTTTAGTAAGTCGGGATCTGCAAAATAAACGCGTCTGCAAGGAAAGGGTTTAAGTGCAGTTCGAATGGCAAGGTCCGGACCTATGCCAGCCGGTTCACCTGGTGTTATCGCAATAATAGGCAGCATTAGCCATCAAGCTCGATTCTGTATTCAACATAAGCTTCATCACGTGCCTGGCGTATCCAGAGCTGAAGTTCTTCATCGGCCTTACGATTTTGAATGGATCTTTCTGCATTTGCACGAATGAGCTGTTCTGTTTCGTCATGTTGTCTACGATCAAGTACCTGGATGATATGCCAGCCAAACTGACTTTTGAATGGTTCAGATATTTCATTTTTGCGTAATGAGTTCATCACCTGGTCAAAACGTGGAACAAAAGTACCTGCTGATGCCCAGCCAAGATCTCCGCCATTATTTTTTGAGCCAGGATCCTGTGAAAATTCTTCTGCA
>JBFHVK010000380.1:0-2681 GCA_041589615.1 Gammaproteobacteria bacterium
GGCAACACACCGGCTTCCATCTAAGTAAATCCAATTCATTAGCTCTCACTGAAATATACTTTTCCGTTTTGCAGCTTTCACAAGCATATTCAATGGTTATTTTCTGGATTAAATCTATTACCTTCCCCATATCTGCCTATATCTAGGAATGCCGCGTCAATCGAGATACCCGGTCGCCGCCTATTTCACTGTTAGCTGTCATATAAGTGCAGCAAAACACCGTTACTTAGTCTGTAATAATTAATATTGTGCCTAGTAGTTGCAAAAGATTTACCTATATTCTCAGATAAAAAGTTTTTATCATGCTCTGAGTAGCGCCCATAATCACACTTTTTTATAGTTACATATAGCATCTTGTTAAATCCTCAATTAATGTTAATGGCGTTAGCTGTGCCAAGTTATTAGTAAATAAATTATCAAACCAAGCCCTACAGAAAGCGCGAGATTTGACTTAAACCTGCTTATATACTGTTGCAGCACCCATTCAGGGTTAGTCTTTTTGTATTTAAAGTATTCTCTTAAATTAAAAATACTTAAATTAAACGCAATATAAATAAAAGCAGATAAGACAATAATTAAAATACTCAATGTGCCTCCAATTCCAGCTAACAAGCCAATTAACGGCGACCGCAAAAAGCGCGTCGCGTTATCAAAGTACGTTAGCTGTCAATATTATCGGCAAGCCATTTATCATATTCAGGGTTGCGTCTTGTTTCGTACTCATCACATACAGTTTTTGGCATCATCTGCATACGCATCCCGCCGCTACCATTTGGTAAGAATATAGGCTGAAGAGTAATATGTGACTCTATACAAGTATTTACATACTCATCTGGCGGGCCACCGCACCCAGCTAACAAAACGGCCAAGCAGACGCCCAACCAGTTTCGTGTTTCCTGTAATATCTTCATGCGCTGCTTACCTCGCACGTTAATCATCACAAGCAATATACTTGCACTCGGCTTTAATGCTGTCCTGATATTGCTTTTCACAATCTGCGCTCCAGCTAAATGCGTTTTTCATCTGCACCGCTGAGATAATTAATACAGCGAGAATGAATAAAAATTTAAATATGTGCTTGGGTTCGTTCATTTTCTATCTCCAGGATTGCGCGTCCGATTAGTTCAGGGATTTGCGGGACTACGGCGTTACCTAATGCCTTTAATCTAGCCACGTTTTCGGGAAGCCCATCATTTCTGTGACGAACAGGGGATTCAGTCGGTAGTTGGATGGGTCTGAAACCGCATGAACTACTGAATCCGGTAGATTGTTCGTGTCTGGATTCCTGCCCGATTTCTTCATTGCTTCCGGTGATCTGCTGCCCTTGTAATCTCTCGTAGTCGGTGTAGGCATTAACCCCCCCCCTCGACATTTTTTCGAATATGAATTTCGTTACATCCATCTGATTCTTGTTTTCGTAATACTTCACGACAAGATTGTCGGTGTCGTGAGCTCTCACCGTTGTTGGTGTCGGAACAAATCCCATAAACTTTTCTTTCACCGTTGTTCCCTGATTTCTCATGCTGGTATTGCTTCCCATCGGCTGTGCCGTTGGCGTTGGCAGGAAACCGCTTCCCCGCTGAATCATCGACGGGCTTGCCTGATTCCCCTTGCTTGTTGGTGTATGCAACAATCCACACTCTATCCCGTCTATGGATGGCATTGACGGCACAAGCCGGTATAACAAACGCTTGGCAGGTGTAGCCCTCACGTTCCAGGTCAGATAACACATCGTCGAGTGCCATTGTGATGAAGCCAGCAACATTTTCACCAATGACCCAAGTGGGTTGGATTTCGCATATAAGCCGTAACATTTCAGGCCAGAGGTGACGGTCATCTTCTTTGCCTCGCTGCTTCCCGGCAACGGAGAACGGCTGGCATGGGAACCCTCCGCAAATAGCATTAATTGTTCCGACATAAATAACTCCCCCATCGTAAACGAGCTCTTGCGTAGTTCGTTTATATGTTAATTTCCTGATATCGCCTGCAATCGGCACATCAGGCCAGTGTTTTTTTAATACCTTTCGCGGGTATCCCTCGATCTCACAAAAAGCTACCGTTTCCATCCCTGCGCGTTCAAGCCCTAATGAGAAGCCGCCGATACCGCTAAAGAGATCCAGTACTTTCACAATTCAGGACTCATCGGTTAAGTGCGTCCAGCTCGCATAATTAGCTACTTTCCAAATAGCGTTTCTTGATACGTCAAATTTTTCAGCTAGATTTTTTTCGCTCAACTTCCTAGCCTCGCGTTTATGATGCTCTTTGAGGCGACTTGCCTCGCGAATTAATAGAACGTCTAAATCTGTCAGCTTTGCTGATGGGTGTTGCTCACCACGCAACACTTTTAGCCTATGCTTCTGACTTGTAGCCATTACAATGCTCTCACTTCGCTAATCTTATCCATCAATTCAACCAGCTCTAGGCTTTTCTCTGTCTGGATTTCCTGTAGATGCTCAAGCAATAATGCTTTTGCATGTTCAATAGTTGTTACCGTTTCAGTAAATTTTGTTTTTAGTTCACAGGGCGCACCATTTATCATGGTGTATCCGTTCTTTGATTTTTTTACCTCTACGGCATTAATATCTAAATCTTTATAATCAACTCGGTACATCATTAGACTAACCTCATGCTGATAAAACTCTGATACGCCTTATCTAATTCGCTGCTTCCCTTTACCCAGA
>JBFHVK010000381.1:0-2679 GCA_041589615.1 Gammaproteobacteria bacterium
AGGTTTTGCTCAAAAGCTGAAAGCCACATCAAAAAATATACTGTTTGTAGAGCTGTCATCAATTGACACCATCAAGCCCCTGCCGGCCCGTGATTTTGGTGATGACCACCATGATCATGCGCACTCTATTGATGGGCACCTCTGGCTTTCCATCGACAATGCAAGAAAAATTGCAGGGCACATCGCTCAACTGCTCAGCCAGCGATCACCCGAACACAGCAACATATACTCACAGAACCTGGCCAGCCTGACTCAGCGCTTAAATAACCTGCAACAGCAAAACCGACAGATACTGGCCGAACATTCAGAAGATAATTTTCTGGTTTACCATGATGCATTGCAGTACTTTGAAGTAGAGAACCAGCTTTCTGGAGCGCACTTCATCACGACCAGCCCGGAGCATCGCCCTGGCATTCGCCGCATCAAACAATTAAAGCAACTGATCAGCGAAAAGCAGATTCGCTGTATTTTTTACGAACCACCAGTCATACCACCGCTTATTAAAACTCTGAGTAAAGATACAGCTGCTAAACTAGCCAGTATAGATCCGGCTGGCAGTAGCCTGGTCACCGGCAAACAGCAGTATTTTGAACTAATGACGCAGATTGCCCGGACACTACACCAGTGCCTGGGTGACTCAAAGTGACCTGTAACGAAAATGACTAAATCGAGAAGCAGTGATGCAACAACGAGAAAACAGAGAGCACATAAGAGAAGGTACGATAGAGCTACAACGAGGCAACAGCGCCCAGTCCTCTCATGAATATCCGATTGTAAATATCAGTAGAGGCGGGCTCTGTTTTCAAAGTCGCGACAACTACGAACTGAACGAAGTCGTGCGTTTTAATATTCGTATCAACCAGCAGGAAATAATCCATTCAGCCAGTGGCCGGGTTTGTTATCGCAATGAAACAGCTCAGAAAGCACCTGTTTACGGACTAAGTTTCCTGGATCACTTCCTGGATTCAGATGCTCTGCGAAGTTAGAAAGCGTTATTCCCGGCAATAAAAAAGGCCAGCTCTATGAGCTGGCCTCCAGAATAAAAATAGCGGGACTAATCCTTGTCCCTATGCATCAGCGTGGTTGCATTAGTAAAAAACTGTACTCATCAGGTTAACCTTCCATGGCAGATTGTCCCTGTAGACTCCTGCTCGGTCGAGCGACCTGCTGGTCGCTCACTACTCTCGAATCTATTCAGCGGGCCCATTGTCCGTGAATAAACTCAGGCAGTTAATCTGTAACCTGATAGATTAAGCATCTTGCTTAACCCTGAATAAAAAGAGCGATGCTAATCCCTGCATCTAAGCATCAGCGTGGTTGCTTTATAAAAACTTAAAAACAATTCCAGTGTTGCGACTCTGGTAACTTTATATATCCCAGCCTAACTGGTGATATGTACCATAATAATTGCAGGCACTGTGCCAGATATTTAAATTACTTATAATTCAACAACTTAAAATTTAATAGCGGCGCTTAAGTCAGACAACATATTGCATACTGCAATGTCATTGCACTTTGCATAGTGCAATCTGCAACCTGCGCGAAGAGGTTGGCATTTTTTCATTTTCATTCATAAAAACATATAGCATAGATCCTGCAAACTGCAGCCTGGCAATATCTTAATAGCCTGTGTATTTTTTAAATTACGACAGACGGTCATGCCTCGATTATGGCCATGCTTCTCCTACAGGCGGTTAGCAAGCTGCATACTTTTGCTATAGCAGCTCAGAGTTTTCCAGGGGAAATAAAAAAGCCCGGCCTCTTATTCAGAGAGCCGGGCTTTTTAGCGACCATGTGTGGGTCTGAGGGGATGATTACATCATGCCGCCCATACCACCCATGCCGCCCATGCCGCCCATGTCACCACCAGCAGCATCATCACCTTTAGGGATGTCGGTGATCATACACTCTGTAGTAATCAGCAGACCAGATACGGACGCCGCATTCTGCAGTGCAGAACGAGTTACCTTAGTTGGATCCAGGATACCCATTTCGATCATATCGCCGAACTCATCAGTACCTGCGTTATAACCGTAGTTACCTTCACCTTCTGCTACCTTGTTAAGGATAACTGAAGCTTCTTCACCAGCATTAGTAACGATCTGACGCAGTGGCTCTTCCATAGCGCGCTTGGCAATTGCGATACCTACGTCCTGGTCATGGTTATCACCTTTCAGGCCTTCGATTGCAGCGCAGGCACGAATCAGTGCAACACCACCGCCGGGTACCACACCTTCTTCTACCGCAGCGCGAGTCGCATGCAGTGCATCGTCAACACGGTCTTTCTTTTCTTTCATTTCAACTTCAGTCGCCGCACCAACCTTGATGACTGCAACACCGCCAGCCAGTTTAGCCATACGCTCCTGCAGTTTTTCAGTGTCGTATTCAGACGTTGACTCTTCCATCTGTGCACGAATCTGGCTTACTCGACCCGCGATATCTTCAGATGAACCTGCACCGTCAACAATGATAGTTAACTCTTTGGTTACGGTTACTTTCTTCGCTGAACCCAGGTCTTCCAGGGTAGCTTTCTCCAGTGAAAGACCCACTTCTTCAGAAATAACCACACCACCCGTTAACACGGCAATATCCTGCAGCATGGCTTTACGACGGTCACCAAAACCAGGCGCCTTAACAGCCGCAACCTTAACGATGCCACGCATGCTGTTCACAACCAGG
>JBFHVK010000382.1:0-2674 GCA_041589615.1 Gammaproteobacteria bacterium
CACGGCAGCAGGAATTCTGTTAATTAGTTCACTGTTTTACAGGGTTCAAAACAGCAGGGGATTTCTTCCCACTCTCTAGTAAAGGGGCGCTATTTTCCCTTACTTCGACGCTTTCGGCAACTCAATCGTCGGATTTCGGGCTTTTCGCCCGCCGAGCACACGGTTAATCAGCCTGTTTAACGCCCCCTCACAGAGCATCCTGAAAAACGAAATACACCTTATATTTCATATAGATAGACCGCATATAAAGCCGCTTATCGCAACTCCTCTGTGCTGAATTTTTTTATTCAGGCATAAAAAATCATGAATCGTGGTCTTTCTGCGCCCGGACAGGATGACGCATATAAATGAACTGATTCAGGGTAAATTTACTAGCTAGCCCTCATCCTTCCATTTAATCGAGCAGCCCATGCTCGGGATTTGCTCTTCGGGGCCTCTTCCGGTTTCTGCCACCTGCTTCATACCCTCAAACAGGTCACGACGCACATCATCCGCAGCCGCCTCTTTACGACTCTCATCAAGTCGACCACGGTACTGGAGCTTGAGGCCGCTGTTATAGCCAAAGAAATCAGGCGTACATACTGCACCATAGGCTTTTGCAACCTGTTGAGTCTCATCAAGCAAATACGGGAAATCGAAGCCAAATTCCTCGGATACCTTTTTCATATTCTCGAACGAATCCTCTTCATACATGGCAGGGTCATTAGACATGATGGCAACCGTGTTCACGCCCATTGCCTTGAGCTCACGGGTATCACGCACAATGCGATCACGAATGGCCTTAACATAAGGACAGTGATTACAGATAAACATCACCAGCAGGCCCTTTTCACCTGCACAGTCCTGCAAGGTCCAGTTTTTGCCATCGACTCCTGGCAGGGAAAAATCCACCGCGGGTAATTCGAAGTCACATACCGGGGTTTGTAAGCTCACCATGATCATCTCTCCTGCTATTTTTTGATTGGCGATACATTGCCACTAACTTATCCACAGCGCAAACCTTTAAAAACCGCAAATTGACCCAATCTATCAACTGAACCCGGACACTCTATATATTGTCTATATTTCACATGCCACTATTAGTTTTGTTTATGAATCGCCGCCTAAAATTTATTTATGATTTATATGGCGACCCGAGAATACACATGCTAAAATGGGTGGTTCAGTTTTGATTTCTTGTAATCTTTAGCGGAAGACCATGAGCCAAGAAGACCAGCATCCAGAAGACCTGTCAGCCAAGCAAGACGCGCCAGCCAGTACAGGTAAGCCCCCACAGGACAAACAGTCTCTTCTTAAGCAACTCATTGCCAAGGGCAAGGAGCAGGGCTACCTGACCTATGCCGAGGTAAATGACCACCTCCCAGAGGAAATTGTCGACCCTGAACAGGTTGAAGATATCATCAACATGATCAACGACATGGGCATTACCGTTCATGAAGTTGCGCCTGACACAGAATCACTGGTTCTAACCGACGCCAGCGCCACAGATGACACCGCCGCTGAAGAAGCTGCCGCTGCGCTCGCCTCTATAGAGAACGAATTTGGTCGTACAACCGACCCTGTGCGTATGTATATGCGCGAAATGGGTAGTGTAGAGCTGCTTACACGCGAAGGCGAGATCTCCATCGCCAAACGCATCGAAGAAGGCCTTAAGCAGGTTATGATGGCCCTGGCCACAAACCCTCGCTCTGTTGCACAGGTACTGAAAACTGTCGAACAGATCGAAGCTGATGAAGTTCGCCTGACCGACCTGATTAACGGTTTCCGCAGCGATGACAGTGATGAAATCGCCCAGCCTGCATCTGGCCCCGCCGATGAGCGCGAAGAAGAAGATGACGATGAGACCGTAGAAGTTGTTGATACTGGCCCGGACCCCGAGCGCGCAGAGGAACACTTTGCATTGCTTGAGAAGTCATACCAGAAGGTAATGAAGGCTCTCGAAAAGAACAACAAGAAAGCCACCATCAAGGCTCGTGAAGAGATGTCGGAAGTATTTATGGAGCTCAAGTTCCTGCCTTCTATCATCATCGCCATGACCAAAGAGCTGCGCCAGACAATTGAACGCGTGCGCACCTATGAGCGCCAGATTCTGAATCTGTGCGTAAACAAGGCACACATGCCCAGAAAGACTTTCATTCAGTCTTTCCCGGACAACGAAACCAACCAGAAGTGGATAGACCAGTATCTCAAGGGTCACGAATACTCTGAAGTACTCGAAGCATTCGCTCCTGAAATCAAGCAGGCACAGCTTAAACTGGCCAATCTTGAAAAAAGCTATGGCCTGAGCATCACTGACATCAAGGAAATTAACCGCAAGATGTCGATTGGTGAAGCCAAGGCTCGCCGCGCCAAAAAGGAAATGGTTGAAGCTAACCTGCGACTGGTTATCTCGATTGCGAAGAAATACACCAACCGCGGCCTGCAGTTCCTCGACCTGATCCAGGAAGGCAATATCGGCCTGATGAAAGCCGTCGATAAATTTGAGTACCGCCGAGGTTACAAATTCTCGACCTATGCCACATGGTGGATTCGTCAGGCGATTACCCGCTCGATTGCAGACCAGGCACGCACCATTCGTATTCCGGTTCATATGATTGAAACCATCAATAAACTGAACCGTATTTTCCGTCAGATGCTACAGGAAAAAGGTCGCGAGCCGACACCTGAAGAACTG
>JBFHVK010000383.1:0-2664 GCA_041589615.1 Gammaproteobacteria bacterium
GAATATACTGGTTAAAAGTGGCACTGATATAACACCGGCCAGAAAACGTGGGGCGATAATATATTTCATCGGACTTACCGCCATCATTTCCATACCTGATAGCTGTTCGGTACTTTTCATCAGGCCTATCTCTGCGGTTAGCGCAGAACCCGCCCTGCCGGCAAATAGCAAGCCGGTAAATACCGGGCCCAGCTCACGCAGGATACTCAACGACACCATCAGGCTAATCGATTCTTCTGCGCCAAAGTCCACCAGCACAATATAAGCCTGCAGGGCGAGAACCATGCCTACAAACAGGCCTGCGACAATAATTATGAGCAATGTCTGCACACCCACATAGTAGAGCTGACGAATCAGTAGCTGCGGCCGTCTCAATAAATAGGGCAGGCTGATCAGGCAATGCCAGAGAAACAACGTACCGCGGCCGATGCGTGAAAACCCGCTCAGGGTATTATGGCCAAGCTTCTGCAACCACGGCAGGATCATTTGCCATCTCCCTGCAGGTCATCCATTAGCGGTTCTGCCGCAAAATGAAACGGTACCGGCCCATCTGCCAGGCCATTCATAAACTGCTGTACCCACTCGGAGCGACTTTGCTGAATTTGCTGAGAATTACCCTGTTCAACTACCTTGCCATCTGAAATGACATAAATTACATCTGAAATACTGGCGGTTTCCTTTACGTCATGCGAAACAACAACGGATGTCATGCCCAGCGCATGATTCATATCGTGAATTAACTTAACCAGCACGCCCATTGAAATTGGGTCCTGACCGGTAAACGGTTCGTCATACATGATCATTTCAGGATCAAGCGCAATGGCTCTCGCCAGAGCAACTCGCCTCGCCATACCACCGGATAATTCTGCAGGCATAAGCTGGCGCGCGCCCCTCAGGCCAACGACTTCCAGCTTCATAAGAACCAGCTGGCGAATAGCAGACTCGGGTAGACGGGTATGTTCGCGTAATGGAAACGCCACATTATCAAACACAGAAAGATCCGTTAACAGCGCCCCACTCTGGAACAGCATACCCATGGTACGTCTGCGCAACCGGTATAAAGCCGACTGGGATAACTGATGTACGTTTTCACCGTCGACATGAATGCTGCCGCTGTCCGGTTTTAGCTGCCCACCAATGAGTTTTAACAAGGTAGTTTTCCCTGTTCCACTCGGCCCCATTATGGCGGTTACCTTGCCACGCTCGATATCCATATCGATATTGTCAAAAATTTTACGCTCTCCACGACTGAAACTGAGCCCACGAATTTTTATCAGCACATTGCCAGAATTTGTTGTGGCGTTATTGGTAGCTTCGTTGGTAATGATCATGTCCTTAATAATTGACGGGAAAATTCACGGAAAAAATGACAACCCGTACTATATACCAGTGTATTACTGTATCAAGCTCAGCTCCCGACTTTATGACTGGGCTCACAGCTATCTGACACGGCAGGCCATCTATAAATTCATTAATTCAAGCAACGATTTAAAATCACTGAGTTTTTTATAACTTAGATCGTCATCATTGAGGAAGATCGCACCGAGCATATCCGCATGCTCCTCTAACCAGACTCTCCACTCACGCAGGCTCCGACTCTGCATATCTATAACCGCAACCGCAGATCTTCCATCGATAGTCTGCCGTCCAGAATTTACCGTGCCGCAATAGTGTTTTCCAAGTAGTGATTCAAACTTATCAAGTCGGGACTTATCAGTGCCTTCATTACACTCAAAATAAAAACAGAAGGCCTCGGGTACATCCAGCCAGTCTTCTAGATCCAGTGATTCATCACGCCATACGGATTCAGGCACCAGCAGTGCATTGAACTCATTCGCATAAAATCCCAGCCTCCAGTCCTCCGGCAGGTCTTCGGGATAGAAATTATTCAGCAAGTCCGCATGCTCCAGGCCAAAGGCACCTAACCTGATTGATCCATTATCCAGCTGATGCTCTTGTTGTGATGAATTATCGTGTATCATTGCGCTCTTTAATTAATGAAAGAAAAATCCTCTTCGTGTTTATTTTAATCGATTTTGTCGCCATACTCGCGGGTTTTGCCCTGCTTATCTGGAGTGCGGACCTGTTTGTCTCAGGTGCATCAGCCACTGCACGCAATCTGGGTGTATCCCCACTGATTATCGGCCTGACCATTGTCGGCTTCGGCACCTCGGCACCTGAAATCCTGGTCGCGACTATCGCGGCTTCTGGTGGTAATCCCGGCCTTGCCGTGGGTAACGCCATTGGCTCGAATATTACCAACATTGCCCTGGTACTGGGAGCAACCGCAGTCATTATTCCATTATCCGTACACTCCAGCATCCTCAAACGTGAATATCCCCTGCTGTTTATTGCCACCCTGCTGGCAATCATGCTGCTGGCAATGGACAACACACTTGGCAGGATCGACGGGATCATCATGTCAGTGGCGCTCATCGGCCTGATGTTCTGGATTGTACAAACCGCACTCAAGCAACGTCGCTGTGATAAGGCAGCACAGGATGCCGATCCACTGAGCTGTGAGTTCGAGCAGGAAATCCCTCTCGATATGCCAATGAATAAAGCAATAATGCTGCTGTTTACCGGTATTGTGCTGTTGCTTATAAGCTCCAAGCTACTAGTGTGGGGAGCCATCAATGTCGCCACTGCATTCGGGGTCAGCGA
>JBFHVK010000384.1:0-2663 GCA_041589615.1 Gammaproteobacteria bacterium
TAATCCATTGCCAATGCCATACTCGCCTGTTGAGCTTCGGACTCAGGCAACAGATGCGTCTGGGCATCTGCATACATTTGTAATCTGTTTTCAAGGCGACGCAGGAAGTCATAACTTTCCAGCAGGGTTGCAGATTCCTCTGCAGAGAGATAATTTTTTTTCGCCAGTAATTTCAGCACATCTACAATGCCACGAATCTGTAACTCGGGCTCACCGCCACCACGTATAAGCTGAAATGTCTGGCCGACAAATTCAATTTCGCGAATGCCGCCAGAGCCGAGCTTGATATTGTTGAGGTTACCCTTTCGACGTATTTCAGTATCGATCATCGCCTTCATATCACGGATAGACTCGAACGCACCAAAATCGAGATAGCGTCTGTAGATAAAGGGCCGCAGCGTATCCATCATGGCCTGCCCTTCCACTTTATCACCGCCAATCACTCGCGCCTTGATCATTGCATAGCGCTCCCAGTCACGCCCCTGCGTCTGGTAGTACTGCTCAAGTGCGCCATGGCTCATGACCAGTGGACCACTATCACCATAGGGCCGTAATCGCATATCCACCCGGAAGACAAAACCATCGGCGGTAACATCATTTAGAAGCTTGATAAATCGCTGGCCAAGGCGAATGAAGAACTGGCTCACTGCCAGTGCGCGAGGACCCCGGGTTTCGCCCTCTTCAGCGAAACAGAAAATCAGGTCTATATCGGAAGAAAAATTCAGCTCATTCCCACCCAGCTTACCCATCCCCAGTACGACAAGGCGCTGCGGGTTACCATCCCTGTCACAGGGCACGCCCAGCTGCCGGCACTGATCCTGGTAGGTGATTTCAAGCGCAGTATCGACACAGGCCTCGGCCAGTTCAGTAAGATTACGCAGGGTTTCAGTTGTATCAGCCAGACCGGCAAGATCACGCCAGGCAATACGTAGCATGTGCTGCTGACGGAATAGTCGCAACTGCTTCATCATCAGCAAATCATTTAACGTATCATCAGAGGGAAGCCTGGGAAGAAGCAACTGTTTATAGTCTTGCAGCGAAATGCTTTGCTGCAATAGCCCGCTATCTAGCAGCTCTTTCCATAAGCCAGGAAGGCGAATCATGGTAGCTGCGACAAACTCACTGCAGCCCCACATCTTGCCCAGCATCTCGGGCCCAACTCCCTCTAGTGGATCGAGATCGACTGTCTGGCAGCTCTGTTGCCAGTCCTGCCAGTGCCTGAGCACACGTTCATGGAGAATATCGGGAAGTGATGCGGTAATTTCGGGGATTATTGTCACAGTGATTCAGGCTTAAAGTGGCGCATTGGAAACAGGAGATACCGTCATTATCCGATACTGGACTTCAAACAACAATGCCTGACACCATGAATAACTACAACGCAGGCGACCGCTATGTATTAACTGATTCGGCGACTTTTCACCAGCATGTCGTAAGCAGCTTTAACATCCTGTGCAATATCCTGGGCTTCCAGGATTTCCACATTTGAAGCCCCCCTGGCAATCAGCTTGTCCGGGTGATTCTGGCTCATCATTCGACGGTAGGCCTGCTTGACCTGATCGGCACTGCAGAGTCGATTTAGACCCAGCAGTTTATAGGCATCTGAAAGGCTTTTCGGTTTAGACAGGTTACTGCTAACCCCGGGATTGACCACCCGCTTTTCTGCCCTGACACGACGTTCAATGCGTGTATAAATAGAATCAGAAACATGTAGACGCTTGCACATGCGCTTGATCAGTTTCACTTCCGGGTCATCCAGGCTGTTATCGGCATAGGCCATTTGCAGCTGAATTTCGATAAACACCTGCAATACACTTACACGATGATGACACTGGCGGTTAAAACGCCACATCAAGGTATCAAGCGCAAAATCACTGTGCTTGCCATCATTGAACAGGCGAATAGCCAGCTGTTTCTGTTCTTCATTTAACTTGAGGTGAGACATGACCTGTGTAGCCAGCTCGATTTCAGCTTCTTTCACACGACCATCACACCGTGCCACATGACCCATAGCAGCAAAAGTGGCAATAAAGAATGCCATCTGTACCTGGCCGGTATAACCGGTTTTCTCAAGTTTATGCTGGTAATCCTGCCACCAGTTTTCAAGAGGGTCTCTGAAGAAGCGCTCGGAAAGAGCATCGGGACTGATTGAACGGAAAGTTTGAGATACTACGTCTGCTAGGCGTGGCAATGTCGTATTCCTGTAGTCATTTTTATTGTTCATTACTTTAGGTTATTTTCAAGAAAAGGTAAAGAAATATTTAATTAAAATATGATGTTAGCGCACACTCCTAATGCTTAACAATAAATATGCACTCTAAAATAGCTCGATATCGTCCTGCTTGTCACCCTGCTCAGCCAGCACCCTGTCAAGCACCTGTTGCAGATCCTCTCCCGCAACGATTGCATCAAACAGCTCCCGCTCCCTGTCCATACTGTATCGTCCTCGGATCCGCTCCTGCAATAATTTCCACTCACCTGGTAGATAGAGCTTGGACGAATCACCCACCAGCCCTTCTAGGTCAGACAAGCCCGTAACAACATGACCCAGGCGCTGTACCAGCAGGTCATAGAACTGGAAAGCGATAATCGCACCGTGCATTTTTTCAGCAATTTTCTGACAATGCTGCTCAATCACCTGTCGTTGATTATCCTCTACTGCA
>JBFHVK010000385.1:0-2641 GCA_041589615.1 Gammaproteobacteria bacterium
CCATATACTTGGAAACTCTAACTATGGTCAGGCCGCACATAATATGCGCCAGATTAGTGTGCTTGATAAAATTTCGAGCTTGCCTTCAAACATCAAACCCGGTGTCTGGTGTGAGATTTTTATAGATGATGCCATTCCAAAGCGCAGGCTTCGTTTATCCCTGATCAATATTGAGACAGGCATGCTTTTATTTGTTAACCGTAATGGCGTAAAGAAACTTGAAAAAGATGCACTGGAATTCAGCGAGGAACTTCGTAAGGGCCTTTCAAGGATTTATACCCATGCTGAACTATTTTCCAGCCAGTCTAAAGATGAGTCTGGCATACGTAAAATAAGCTGAACACCCGGTTACCTATCTGCAATGTTTAGCTATATTTTTGCGTAATGACTCGGTGACTTTTAGCCGCTCTTCATTCGACACAACAACTCTATTGCCGTCTTTATCAAGATCATATAAATAACCTGCTCGTTCATATCCTTTTAATCTATCTTGAGCAAGCACACATTCACGTTTACGCATCTGGTTTTGCTTCTTTTCTTTAGCTTTCTGTTTTTCTTCCCTTGCACGATCTTCCTTCATTGACTCCAGCAATTTCTGCCTTCGGTCTTCCCGAGTTTGTGTGGTCTGGATATGACCCTTCTTTTCAGTATCAACCTCTATCTGTTCAGATTGCTCTACTGGCTTATCTGTATAATGGGTATTACCCTGCTCATCTACCCATTTATATATTTCCGAGTGTGCTGTGACTGGGAGTATTGTTGTAACAAGTATTATCAGGCCAGGTATTTTCATATTTTTTCTCACATCCTTTTGAACATTCTAACTTATTTTTTTTCTCGCATACAAAAAGAAGCCGGTACAAACGTACCGGCTTCAACCACAATCCAGCAGGAGTCTAATCTACTGGTATTTACACACCAAGGTTACTTGGTAGTAAATTCTGGGTAGGCTTCCATACCACAGTCTACAAGGTCCATGCCTTCGTATTCGTCTTCTTCACTTACACGAATACCCATCACAGCCTTAAGCGCCATCCATACTACAAAACTTGCACCGAATACCCAGATGAAGATTGTTGCTGCACCGATCAGCTGACCAGAGAAGCTTGAATCACCATTAGTTACAGGTACCAGTAACAGACCTAACAGACCACAGGTACCGTGTACTGAAATCGCACCAACGGGATCATCTATTTTCAGCTTGTCCATTGCAATGATACTAAATACAACCAGTACACCACCAATCGCACCGAACAGGGTTGCCTGTAAAGCAGTAGGTGTTGAAGGCTCAGCAGTAATAGCTACCAGACCAGCCAGTGCACCATTAAGTGCCATTGTTAAATCAGCCTTACCAAACAGTAAACGTGCTGTGATTAATGCAGCAATTGCACCACCTGCTGCGGCAGTATTTGTATTCAGGAATACAACTGCAACTGCATTCGCATTGGCAATATCACCCAGCTTCAGTACTGAACCACCGTTAAAGCCGAACCAGCCCATCCACAGAATGAATGTACCCAGTGTCGCTAATGGCAGGTTTGCACCTGGAATAGGATTGATCTGGCCATTTGCGCCATATTTACCCTTACGAGCACCCAGCAGTATTACACCCGCTAGAGCTGCAGCAGCACCGGCCATGTGTACAATGCCTGAGCCTGCAAAGTCAGAGAAGCCAAGGTCACCCAGTGTGTACATACCGAACACTGAACCACCGCCCCATGTCCACAGGCCTTCCATAGGATAGATAAAACCGGTCATAACAACTGCGAATGCAAGGAATGCCCACAGTTTCATACGCTCGGCAACCGCACCCGATACAATTGACATTGCAGTAGCAACGAATACAACCTGGAAGAAGAAGTCTGATGCACCTGAGTAAACAGAGTCGCCATCAAAGCCATTTTCTTTCGATGCAGCCAGTGCATCAGCTACCAGTGTTTCACCACCCGCGATGCCTGACAGGAAGTAGGTACCGCCATACATAATCGCATAACCAGAAACCATGTACATAATGCATGAGATTGCAAACAGTGCCACGTTCTTGGTTAGAATTTCAGTTGTGTTCTTGGAGCGAACCAGGCCCGCTTCCAGCATGGCAAAGCCAGCTGCCATCCACATTACTAATGCACCGCACACCAGGAAGTAAAAGGTGTCCATTGCATACTGGAGTTCAAATATTTGATTTTCCACTTATTGTTTCCCCCGTTATTAAAGCGCTTCAGAGCCGCTTTCACCGGTACGAATACGTATTACCTGCTCAACCGGATAAACAAAGATTTTGCCATCACCAATTTTGCCTGTATTCGCCGCGTTACGAACAGTTTCGATAACCTGATCTACAATGCTGTCATCTACTGCTACTTCAAGTTTTACCTTGGGTAGAAAATCAACAACATACTCAGCACCACGATATAACTCGGTGTGGCCCTTCTGACGACCAAAGCCCTTGACTTCGGTTACTGTAATACCCTGCACGCCGATTTCAGATAACGCTTCGCGCACATCATCCAGCTTGAAAGGTTTTATAATTGCAGAAATTAATTTCATCAATCACCTCCTGGTTAAGCCTTTTACAAGGCTAAAAAAGCAAGCGGCTAAATGGCCGCCTGCTCTCATGTTTAATTAAAGATCGAATGACTTC
>JBFHVK010000386.1:0-2637 GCA_041589615.1 Gammaproteobacteria bacterium
ATCGAAACATCACCTGTATCACCATGACCTGGCACATAATATTTAAGATTTAGATCGATCGCCAGATCCAGCACTTTAACCATATCCCTGAAACTTGCATCGCCGGCACCAAGAATACGTTCATACGCCACATTATCACCTGTAAATAACGTTGAACCTTCAACATATTCGATCATGATATCTGTACCGCTATGATCGACACCGTAAGAGTAAAACCTGAATGTGAGCCCTGCTATTTTAAGCTCCTGCCCTTTTCCAGTCTGCATATCAGGGTACGCAATCATCGTACCTTTCGTTATGCCATTGGTAAGATTAGCCATGCGTTCCACCCACATCTGGGCTTCGCCCGCTTTGGCTTTCTTTATCATGCGTGCATCCGCGATAATTTTTACATCTGGATATCGCTGGCGGATACTGTCATTAGCTAACCAGTGATCACCATGAACATGAGTATTAAATATATGAGAAACGGGCTTGCTGGTTACCTTACTTATTTCTCGCAATACCATTTCCCCCGTTTCAAAACTAGAACCGGGATCCACTATAACAACACTCTTTCCAGCAACAATAAATGCTGGATTGTTCATGAAACCACGATTATCCTCGGTAGGAAATTCTCTAGGCCCGTGAATAACATATACATTGTCATTGATTTTTTTTGCTGTGAATTTATCAAAAAAAGACGGGGGCTCTGCAGACATAACTGGACTGCTTATGAACATTAATATCAGGCAAACAAACTGCTTCATTGTGAAACCTCAAAAGATTGCTATAAGTTAAACCGTCGGTAGCATGTGCCACCCGACACAAACTCCAGCCTCTCCATCATGGACCGAGTTTTTTTCACGCCAGATTAATAATTTTATTTATTAACAGGGCATGAATATTGAATCATGCCCTTTATTTATTATTTTAGCTGCTCAAATAATGCATTACGAAAATCAAGTGCGAGCCCCTGCTTTATAAGCCTGCCATCTTCATAACTTGCAGTAATTACGCTAGATGTTTCACTCACCTGTTGTTTAACTTTCAGAGTTATCTGATTTTCTTTTGCTACTGGCTGTTTTTTATATTCAGGTGTTTCATAACCATCATCTTCGTCAACGACAATATCTTTACCACTGAATAAACGACCAAACCAGCTGGATTCTTCTTCCGAAACAACTTTTACATCTTTTAGCTGCCCGACTTTGACGAGCATTTCACCACGCGATTCATCTGCCTGAAGAAGCTCTACACCTAACCTGTCCATTGCCATTCGCATACGTAACCAGACAGCTGAAGGCTCACCCTGCACAGTAAAGGAAGATGCCTGTTTATTTTCCTTAGCACGAGGCTGGTAGCTCTTGTAATTCGCCAGCATCGCAGTTGCGGTTTGTTTTTCCGCGCCAGAATAGAGCATAAATCGATAGAGGATTTCTCGCTCCAGAATCGCCTCGGACTGACGTTGCTGCCATTTCGTGCCATCTTCTACCACGACAATCTGCATACCTCGATGTGCCACATACAGACGCGTTTTATCCTTGCCATCACCAGCAGGCTCAACCCGTATCCTGAACTTGTCCTTGTAATCCGGACTAAATGCCTTAAACCAGCTACCACCTTCCTGACCAGCGAAACTCACCTGATATTCATCCATCCAGCGTGTATCAACGAAGCCCATCAGCTTTTCTACACGCTCTACCTCAATACCTTCACTTGCAAGAAACTCCGGAAGGCTCGCCCAGACCTCACTCACAGGTGAATCAATTTCCAGGAAATAAACACCTTCTTCATTTTCAAGGCGCATACCTTCAAATTCAGGAGCAATCGGATCACTCGCATCTACCGAAAATTTTGCTTTAGCTTCTGCAGATGGTTCTGGCAAGCGCATCGCACCACGTGTGTCAGGACTGGTTAATCTGGGTGGAATCTCAAGGCTATTTACAGATCCTGCATCAAGATATTCAGGGCGCTCTTCTCCATCTGAACTACAGGCTGTAATCAACACAGACAGGCCAAGAGTCATCAACCCGAAAAGGAAATTTGTCACTTTAAATTTATACATAATTTATAGTACACCCGCCTGTCGCATCGCTCGGCGTAGTGTTTCATGGTATTGCTCGGATAGAGGGGTTAATGGCAAACGGATGCCCGATGGGATCATTCCCATTTCACAGAGCGCCCATTTAACCGGAATCGGGTTTGCTTCAACAAACAGGTCATTATGAAGACCGACTAATGGCTGGTTTAGTTCCTCTGCTTTAGCACGATCACCGGTAAGAGCTGCTTCACACATGGCAGACATGGCCGCAGGCGCCAGGTTATTAGTGACAGAGATAACACCATTACCTCCCTGCAGCATGAATTCAGTGCCGGTTGCATCGTCTCCGGAATAAATATCGAAGTTTTCCCCGCATAGCTCTCGAATGTCTGTCAGCCGTGTAAGATCACCCGTGGCTTCCTTGATACCGATAATATTGGATACTTTTGACAGTCGACCCACAGTTTCTGGCAACATGTCACAGGCTGTTCGTCCGGGCACATTATAGAGAATCTGTGGAATAGGCACGGTATCAGCAATCAGTTTATGATGCTGATAGAGGCCTTCCTGAGTAGGCTTATTGTAATAAGGCGTCACCAGGAGACAGGCGTCTG
>JBFHVK010000387.1:0-2634 GCA_041589615.1 Gammaproteobacteria bacterium
AATGTTGCTAAAGAAGTTAAAGAAGTTAAACCACGTAAAAAGCGTGTAACCAATGACAAAGACTGAATTAATTAAAAAAGTTCTACAAAAGCTGAGAGTCTTGGAAGTAGGCGAGACTCCCGATGCAGATCAAACCACAACAGTGGGCGATATGTACGATTCAGCTTATCAAGAGCTTAAAGACGATGAGATAGTCACCTGGACATCTACAGGCGACATTCCCACCAAGGAAGCTCAGCAGATGGTGAGTTATGTTTCGTCTATGTTAGTGGATGAATTTAACGTCCCAGAAGGTCGAGCGCAACGTCTGATTATTCAGGGTAATAACGCACGACAACGACTTTTTGAATTAAACGCTGTTGAGTATGTATCAACAGAAGAGCCTGAGTATTATTAATGCGGCCCATCCCATTTGCAATAGGTGAATCTCTAGGCCGTAGTGTTGATGTTGAGAGCCAGCAGATACAGAACTTGTATCCTGTGTTCGGGAGTAAAGTAACTTTATACGGCACACCAGGGACAGAGCTATTTAAGAGTTACGGCTCAAACCCTGTAAGGGGGTGGATCAATGCGGGCGATTATGTTTACTTTGTTACAAGGGATACGTTCTATCGTATGGCGAATGATGGAACGCTTGTTAATAAAGGAACGCTTGGAACCACAACAGGTAATGTTTCTCTGGCTTATAACGGCGATTATGATGGCTCTATCGCAGATGAAATAATAATAGTCGATGGAACGGACGGATATATTTTCGATATATCAGCGGATACCTTCACCACTATAGTAAGAAGTGGAGCGGCGGCGGGTTTTCCGGTTTGTGAGTGGGTAGAGTTTATCGGTGGACGGTTTGTAGCTGGTGAAGCAGGCACAGCTAGAATATTTTGGTCTTCACTTTACGAAGGCACAAAATGGGACGCTTTAGACTTTGCAACGGCTGAACGCTCACCCGATGATATAAAGATCGGTAAAGAGCTAGGCGGCGTTTTATGGCTATTCGGTGAGGACTCCACAGAGGTTTGGGGTATCACCACTAGCGCGACTCTACCCTTTTCACCAATAGGCGGGGCCGGTGGTTCTATCGGTATCGCTGCAATGTGGACGCTTGCCAAGCGTGGTCAAAGTTTACAGTTTATCGGTAATGATAAAGATGGAAATGTAAGCTTTTACTCTACAAGTGGGTATCAGATTGTAGACAGTTCAGAGCCTTGGTTAGATTACCAGTTATCACAACTATCAGACTATGCAGACGCCACAGCTTATAGTTTCTCGATGGAAGGTCATAGTTTTTATTATGTCTCGTTTGAGACTGATTTAAAAACCTTCGGAGTAGGTGAGAATAACGCCTGGTTTACGGTTAAAACCAATGATTCACGCCATATTGGTAAGTTTCATATTTACTTCAACAAAAAGCATTTAGTGTCTGATTACTCAACCGGCAAAATCTACCAGTTAAAGAGTGACGTATACACAGACAACGGCACAAAGATACAACGAATAGCCACAGGGCAGCATATACACGCCGATCAAGAGGTTATCTTTATCAATGCCCTACAGGTTGAATTTGAAGGCGGCACGGCCCTTGTAAGCGGTCAGGGAAGCGATCCTGTTGTGTATTTAGACCTATCTAAAGACGGTGGTCACACCTACGGAAACAAGAAGTCTAAACAGCTTGGTAAGCAGGGCAAATACGCTAAACGAGTGAGATTTACATCATTAGGTAGCTGTAGACGGTTTGTCCCTAGATTGACCATAGATGAGCCAATTAAGGTGGTTATTTTAGGCTTATGGGGTGACTTTGAGTGATCTTTGATAATGTCAATTTAAACGATGAGTTAGTTTTTAAGCAATGGGCTAAATCTGTTGCGGATGCGTTGAATGTTGAAGACGTTGTCAATCCTGCTCTTACAAATAGCTGGGCTAATGTCTCCGGTAGAACCACAAAGTATTACAAGCATTTAAACAGGGTTTATATAGAGGGAAGGATTGATTCAGGCACAAACGGAACCAGCGCGTTTACATTGGGCGAGGGTTATATACCGGATGAGTCCTTAAGGTTTGTTCGTATAGTAGGAACCGGAACTTTAGCTTATGTCGATATAGACACAAGCGGAAATGTAGTTATATCAAGCGGAACCACTAGCGGGATATCTCTTGATGGTATTTCTTTTAGAATCTAACGCCGTGAGGCGAGGTGAATTATGAGTTTTGTAGGCGATGTTTTCGATAGCGCTGCGACTATAGCAACAGGCGGGTTATATAATCCAGGTGCAGACGATGCGGCTGATGCGCAAATAGCGGCAAGTAATAGACAGATAGAAGAAAATGCACGGCAATATGACCAAACACGCGAAGACTGGATGCCTTTCCGAGAGGTTGGCCTTGAGAACTTTCAAAGGTTAAACAGGTTAGCGAATAGTCAAGACCAAACACCAGAGGGGCGACTAGCAAGGATTAGACAATCCTTTCAGGCTTCGCCAGGCTTTCAGAATCGACTTAATTTAGGCACAGATCAAATCCAGCAAAGCGCGGTGGGGCAGGGTACTTTATTTTCTGGAAATACTTTGAAAGGGTTGGAAAATTACAGACAGAACTTAGCGTCTGATGAATTTAATACTCACACAAACTTAATGA
>JBFHVK010000388.1:0-2623 GCA_041589615.1 Gammaproteobacteria bacterium
CATAATTGCGTCAGCTCCTGTGAACTGAAAAACCTGTTGCGCTTTTTCTGCAGAATCAATGTCACCATTGGCAACCAGTGGAATACTGATCTGTTGCTTTACTCTGGCAATGGTTTCGTACTCGGCTTCGCCACGATAGGCATCTGTGCGAGTTCTACCATGCATGCTTAGCATCTGTATGCCACTGTCCTGTGCAATGCGTGCAATTACTTCCGCATTGCGGTTCTGGTGATCCCATCCAGTGCGCATTTTAAGTGTTACCGGTACATCAATCGCATTTACCACTGCTTCAAGTATTGCGGCTACCCGTAGCTCATCTTTCATAAGCGCTGAGCCGGCGGCAACGTTACATACTTTTTTCGCGGGGCATCCCATGTTGATGTCAATAATCTGTGCGCCGTGCTCAACATTGAAACGGGCAGCATCCGCCATCTTTAATGGTTCGGTGCCTGCGATCTGTACACTGATGGGGTCTGTTTCGCCCTGATGGTCCATGCGCAAGCGAGTTTTACGACTGTTACGTAAATGCGGCTCTGAAGTCACCATCTCTGATATCACCAGGCCGGCACCCATTGATCGACAAAGCTGTCTGAAGGGTCTGTCGGTAACGCCCGCCATAGGGGCTAGAAAAACCGGTGATGTAAGTGTGTATGGGCCGAGTTGCATTTCGATGTCCGTTTCTGCGGACGAGTAATATTACCCCTAATAATCAGCAGAAAAAATATAATTTTTCATTTTTTTTTAATAAAAAAAGCTTGATTTTTCAGTGCTACAAAAAAATCAGTTACTTGAGAGAATGTATTAAAAGCAGTTTAAAAATTCAGTGCTAAATAGCACTTAAAAGGAAGTTATGTAGTGATTAGTTTTACTGCCAGGTTTCGATCTAATTCATTTATATGTTCCACTCGGGGCGTGGAACATAAGTTTACGGAATTAACTTCTAGCGGTTCAGGTAGCAGTCTTGCCAGAGCAGCTGGTTTCATTACAGTTATTGGACAGGCCAGCCATCTGCTTCAATGCTTCCAGTTTATGAATGTTCACATACTTGCGCTGAGTCGAGAGAATGCCTTCGCTTTGAAAACGGCTGAAAGTACGGCTGATGGTTTCGATAGTAAGCCCGAGATAGTTGCCAATATCCTTACGTGACATGCTGAGATTGAACTCGGTTTCAGAGAAATTGCGTTGCTTGAGACGGGAAGACAGGTTGACCAGGAAAGCAGCCAGTCGTTCTTCAGCACTTTTCTGTGCCATTAACATGAGTAATGACTGGTCGCTGGCAATCTCCTTGCTCATGATACGGAACAGCTGGTGGTGCAGGCCGGGAATCTGGCTGCTGAGGCCCTCAAGTGTATCAAATGGAATTTCGCACAGGCTGGTTGTTTCCAGTGCAATGGCCGAGCAGGGGTGCTGGCCATCATGAATGGCATCCATACCCATCAGTTCACCCGGCAGGTACAGGCCGGTAATCTGCTCATCGCCCTGTTCGCTTTCGCTGAAGGTCTTGATCGAGCCGCTGCGAACTGCATAGATTGCGTTAAAGCTATCGCCACTGTTGAACAGGTATTCGCCTTTTTGCAGCGGCCGACTCCGTTTGATGATTTCATCAAGCTTGTCGATATCACCCATGTCAAGACCAAGTGGTAGACAGAGGTCGTGTAGGTTGCAGCTCTTGCAGGCAGTTTTCAGGCTGGAGAGTTTTATGGGTGTGGTAGACATAATAGCAATCTGTTTTTCAAATCAATGTAACTGGAAAGTGTATCCGATAATCTATTCAATAGTAAGGTATTATTTACCGCCGCCCATGCAGGGAGGTGACTCCGGCGCTGCACCTTTTTCTGCCCATTCCGCAGGTGTCATGGTGTGCAGGGCAAGGGCATGAACCGGCCCAGCAAGCTCTTCTGCCAGAGCCTTATTGATAAGACGGTGACGAGCGACCAGCATTTTGCCGTTGAAGGCGTCTGACACGGCAATAACCTTGAAATGGGACTCTGAGCCGGGTGGCACATTATGCATGTGGCTTTCGTTGATAACTTCCAGGTGCTGGGGGGACAGTGCGCTATTCAGTTTATCGATAATATCGTCTTCTACAGTCATGTTGATTACGTTGGGGTTGGTTGTGAGACGATTAATTTTATCAAGAAAGGGGCGGGAAGGTGAGGGAATTCTGCATAAAAAAAGAGCCGACCATCACCCTGTGTTGGCCAGCTCCTTACTCCCCCCCAGGAGATTTGCTAAAGCATGTATCTGCGAATACGATTAAAGCATAGTGAGTCGGGAGTGAATTCGTCTTGATGTGGATCAACAAAATGGAGGCTGATGCCTAATTTCCAGAAAAGCGACGCCAGCCTTCCTGCTGAAACACTTCAAGGCCACTGAAATGACGTTTGTAGTCCATTTTGGGGTGCCCATCTATCCAGTATCCCAGGTAGACATGGGGCAGGTTATACACCCTTGCCAGCCAGATTTGCTGGAGAATGGCAAAGTTTCCCAGGCTACGTTTCACCTCTCCAGGGTCAAAAAAGGTATATACCGCAGAAAGCCCGCTGGAAAGAAAGTCAACCACGGCAACTGACAGTAGCCGACCTTCAAGGCGTGACTCAATAAAGATGCTGCATCCCCAGTC
>JBFHVK010000389.1:0-2597 GCA_041589615.1 Gammaproteobacteria bacterium
CTGGGAACCGATTTTTTCAGCTTCAGTAATCCGCTCGTACTGCCAGCCACGACCAATAATGTGGCTACCGGTATACCAAGTGCAGCCATTACCGATGTGACTGCTTTAACCACATCGGATTACCGTGCGGATTTTCTGGGCGGTAACTTCACTATCACACGGCTCAGTGACAATGCGGTTGTCGCCGGTCCTGCAGCAGGCCCGGTGTTTGCCGCGGTGGATGGAGTTGATTTTGATTTTACGGGTATCGGTGCAGTCGCAGGTGACTCATTTATTTTTCGTCCCACCCGACAGGGCGCACTAAGTTTCCAGGCATTGATCAAGGATGCAAATGATATTGCAGCTGCATCACCGATTCGTGGAGTTGATTCTGCAGCGAATATTGGTGATGTGACTATTTCAGATGAAACCGTACTGGATGTTACCAACGCAAACCTGTTAAACACAGTAACGATTACATTTAATACACCGGCGAATACCTTTGATGTTTTTGATGTCACAGGTGCTGCATTACTCGCGGGTGGTGTGGCCTATACCGATGGCATGACGATTGCGTTTAATGGCTGGCAAACCACCTTGAGTGGCACACCACAGCCTGGTGATGTACTCACGCTTGAAGAAAATGTCGGTGCGGCAACGGATAATCGTAACGCACTATTGCTTGCCGATTTAAGTAATCAGCAGATACTGGATGGCAATACCGCCAGCTATGAACAGTCCTATAGTGCCATGACTGCGACGGTGGGTGCTGTGACACAACAGATTAAAATTAACCGTGATGTAGAAGAAAGCTTACTGAACGGTGCGAATGCAGAAAGAGAATCGATTTCAGGTGTTAACCTTGATGAAGAGGCAGCTGACCTGATTCGTTTTCAGCAGGCTTACCAGGCATCGGCTCGTGTGATACAAACGGCACAAACGATATTTCAGTCGCTACTTGATGCGACCTAGCGAGTAAAATTATGCGCGTTTCAACTTCATTTATACATACGCAAAATGTCAGGAATATGCTGCAGCAGCAGTCTGACCTGATTCGTACTCAACAACAGTTGTCATCAGGTAAACAGAACCTGGTGCCTTCCGATGATCCCAGTACGGCATCCCGTATACTCGACCTGAATGATGCATTAAATAAAATCCAGCAACATGAAGAAAATGCCAGCTTTGCGGTGCAACGCCTGAGCGTTGAAGAAAGTGTTCTTGCCAGTGCAGAAAACCTGTTACAACGTGTACGTGAGTTGACAGTGCAGGCGGGTAACTCGGCGGTGCTGGATGTGACTGCAAAAGAGGCCATCGCCGAAGAAATAACACAACTGAATGAACAGCTATTTGACCTGGTCAATACTAAAGATGTGAATGGAGAATACCTGTTTTCAGGATTCCAAACGGGAACGCAGCCATTCACCATCGATGCAGCGGGTAATTATATTTACAACGGAGATCAGGGCCAGCTGGCATTGCAGATTGGCGCTAATCGCCAGGTTGTAACCAATGATTCCGGCGCAGATGTTTTCCAGCTAATACGAAATGGTAATGGCTCATTCATCACCGATAACGCGGCGACAAATACAGGCAATGGCCTTATTTCAACGGGTAGCGTGCAGAACCCGGCAGCATTCCTGAGCAACGACTACACCATCCGCTTTACCTCGGCGACCACTTTTGAAGTGGACAACAATACAACTGGTGCAGTGAATATTCTTGGTGTGCAACCCTACACCGAAGATGCATTAATCAGCTTTGATGGACTGGAAGTGGCGATATCACAGGCGCCTGCAACGGGAGACAGCTTTACAGTGAATGCCAGTCGCAACCAGAGTGTGATGACCACGCTGAGCGACCTGGTGAACAATATACGTTTATCTACTGATAGTTTTGCGGGTGATGCCCAGTATGAACAGGGTATTGCCAATGCACTTAATAATATCGATCGCAGTATGGATAATATTATTAATATACGTACCAAAGTAGGCGCCAGGTTAAACTCTATCGATGCACAGAAAGATGATAATGATGCCAGGCAATTACAGTTCACAACAGTTAAGTCGCAGATTGAAGACCTGGATTTTGCCGAGGCAATCAGCAGGCTAACCTTTCAAACTACTGCTCTGCAGGCAGCGCAGCAAAGTTTTGTGCGGGTGCAGAACCTGAGTCTGTTTAATTTCCTGTAGAATAAGACAGGAAGCAAAATCGAATTAGATATTTACAATATGATTTTGTTAATTTAGCAGTGTATGGCAAGAGGCAGATCTGTTAATTAATATAACTAAAAATTATATTATGCGTGATCAAGGTACTGGTTAATAGCATCCCTGTTTTTACCGAGATTGCTTTTAAGTCGCATCACCTCGTCTCGACTATGATTTACAAAAGCGAGGAATTGCGTATTCAGACTATCGAGCTGTTCGAGTTGAACACGAATAGAAGTCTGTTGTTCTTCATTAAAATCACTAACATTATCAGGCAGATTAGCTAACTTTACTTCACGTTTCTGGATGCATTCATGCGCCTGATTCCAGTCTTTTTGTTCTGCTGACAAAATTGCCGAATGAGTTAACTCTACTGCTTCGGCAATGTCATTTAGCAATGTCTGGTTA
>JBFHVK010000390.1:0-2594 GCA_041589615.1 Gammaproteobacteria bacterium
CACCGTATAACAAAACGGTTGCATCACTCTGTGCAACCTTACTTGCGAGTAATTTTAGCGACTGCATTTTACTGTCTTCGGCAATCAGTTCAGACTCGACTTCAGTAACGGTTTCTTCTGGCATAAAACGTTTTATTACCTGCTGCAGCACATCCGCATCAAATGGTTTTACCAGATAATCAGAAGCGCCCAGACGCATAATATCAACTGCCTTTTCAATACTGGCATACGCTGTCATCACAATAACGGGCAGCTCAGGCTGCTTCTGTTTTATTAACTGTAACAACTCACTGCCATCCATAGGCTGCATCTGTATATCGCTGATCACCAGTTTAAACTGATACTCATTTAAGCGGGTTAATGCAGCCTGGCCGTGTTCTGCACAGACAACACTATAACCGGCTATTTCACAGGTATCACAGATCGCTTCGCGTAGCTGCTCATCGTCTTCAACAATTAAAATATCTGCTGCGGCTTGTGTACTATGAGTCATGCATGACCTCCCATGATCTCTTCTGGTTGCGGGCCTGCTGTCGTCGATAAGCCGGCCTGTGATTTCTCACCACTTGATAGAAACTGCTCGCTACGCGAAAGCGGCAAACAGACATAGAAACTGCAGCCCTTGGCTGGCTGCGAACGTACCAGTAAATCTCCCTGATGCGCCTGAACAATTGACTGCGCAACAGCCAGACCCAGTCCGGTACCTTTTTCACGCTGTGTATAAAATGGCTGGAAGATTTTTGCCTGCTGCTCAAGACTCAGTCCGGGACCGTTATCACGCACAACAAGAATCAGGTAACCAGCCTGCTGGTAAACCTCAAGCTCGATTTTGCAATCGATACCTTCACAGGCTTCAATGGCATTTTCCGCCAGGTTAATCAGTACACTCACCAGTGCATCCAGACTACCCACCAGCTCTATATCATTTAACTGGCTAATAATTGTCAGTTGAGCGCCACTCTCTCGAAGCCGGTTTTCAATACGTGTATTAAATGTTACGAGTAAGGCATCAAGTAAAAATGTCTGCTCAGCAAACTCTCCACCCTTGGCATACATCAGCATGTCATTAATCAGTTTTTCCAGGTAACGTAAACAGGTGCGCACTTTATCCACTGCCTTTTTCTGCTTCGGATGACCCTCGGTAAACTGATCAAGCTGGGATGCATAGAGAACGGCTGAAGCCAGGGGCGTGCGTAACTGATGTCCCAGACCCGCAGCCATCTGCCCCATTGCGGCAAGTCTGCTCTGTCTGTTGGCAAGCGTTTCAAGAAGATGTTGTTCGGAAATATCATCCAGCAGAATAATTTCACCCTGCTGATTATCCAGCGGCTGTGTTTTCAGGCGTAATATCCGGCCGGATTCAAGAAACAGCTCCTGCTCGGTGTGCCGGGAGACTGCACGCGCATAAACTCGCTGCCATTTTTTGCCCGTCAGGCTTTGCTCCAGAAATGTTTCAGCAGCCGGATTGGCTGTCTGTATCAAACCTTCCGCATCAACCAGTAATACCCCAGCCGGCATCGCATCCAGCAAGCTTTCCAGCCTATGAGCCAACTGTTCTTTTTCGGCCAGCTGCTTAAGTCGTTCATCCTGTGCCGATGCCAGCTGACGAGTGAGCATCGCGGCCCTCTCATCGAGATCCTGGTAAGACTGCTGCAACTGCTCGGACAGACGACCAAACTGTTCAAACGCCACAACGAGTTGTGCCGGATCCATCTGGGGTGATTCCGTACGGATTTCCACCTGTGCGTCAGGTTGCTCTATCTCTGCTGTATTCAGGCTTGCTGGCTGCTGCATGACGTGATTGTGTCACTATTATTCAACTTATCAGTAGAGGAGCATTTATTGTGCCAGAATATTTTTTACTTTAATTTCAGCATGTTAGAGATCAAGCGGCAAGATTGAGTCAAGTTTCTGGCATGGGAGGTAAGGAATTGCCATCGTTAGATTGCGAGACCAGGGGACAGAGCTCACAATGCGGAGATCTGTCCCCGAGGGTGAGGTGCTCAGGGTTTAATATCGTATTTCTTCAGTTTTTCTACCAGCGTGGTCCGGCGCATCTTTAGTAGATTGGCAGCATGGGCCACAACCCCGCCTGTCTGTTCCAGGGCCTGCTGGATCAGGTTAACTTCCAGGTTTGCAAGATGTTCCTTCAGGTCCAGACCATCTTCACCAACACTGACTTCGCCGCTGGATGACTGTGGCATAATCGCCGGCTCTGCCAGCCCTGCAGATATCTTATCCGGAAGATCGCTGGGTAACTTGCCTGGTAATTCTTCATCCAGGTCATCATCATCCGTATCGGCGAACATTAAGGCTGGATTGAAAGTCGGCTCCTCGAATTTTGTCGTGGCTTTTTTATGCGGACGCTTAGCTGCGGGTGACTGGTAACGGTGAGGTAAATGTTGCGCATCAACAATACTGTCCGGGTAGAGAATCGACAGGCGTTCAACCAGGTTGGCCAGCTCACGCACATTTCCCGGCCACTGGTAGTGACTGAGCATTTCAGTCGCCGCAGCGGTCAGCCTTACGGTGCCGCGATTATCGGCTTCCAGCTTGTCGATCTGGTCCTGCAGCAGAAATGGTACATCTTCCAG
>JBFHVK010000391.1:0-2587 GCA_041589615.1 Gammaproteobacteria bacterium
TAGTTGCCGTGATTGTAAAGGGACTGGCTAAGATTAATGTTATAGCCATCGGTGTCGTAGTCGATAGTGCCGTTTGCAATGATGCTCGGATTAGAACTGTTTGCAGTTTCCTGTTCTGTTGTCTGGGTATAGAGAGTGGCAGTAATTTGCGGCAGTAATGCTGCACGACTCTGTTCGCGGCCTGACAGCGTGCTCTGGTAAAAAAATTCTGCCGATTGCAGGTCCTGGTCATTTAATAATGCGAGTTCAAGTGCCCGGGTGAAATTCAGCGGAGTTGTTTCCTCTGCAGTTGTAAATGCGGAGGGTAGTAATAGGGTGCATATCAGTATCAGTGAGCCAGGTGTTTTTTTCATTGCAGAATTATCCCGATATTTCTTGATATGAAGTATGGATGTAAGGTGAAATTGAACTTGTGAAATCACCGGGCATGTCATACATGCCACAGGATTTTAACTGTTGATCGTGGTTAAAATTCAAAGCTGGGTTTTTTCTCACCATGAACCAGTGTGTCCTGCACGGTTTCAAAAATGACTTCATCGGCCCAGTCGTTTTCAGCGGTTCGAGTAATAACATGAGCCTGCATGGCCGGGGCGCTACCGCTAACAGCAAACATGCGGCCATTGATGTTCAGCGCCTGTTTTAATGTATCGGGAATTTCCCCAATACTGCCTGTGAGTACTATAACGTCATAACTTTTGCCGGCTTCCAGTTCGAGGCCATTACCACAACGTATGCTGATATTAGTAATACCCGCCTGCTGTAGATTCTTTTCTGCCTGCTGTGCCAGTGCTTCATCAATTTCAACACTGTCGACATGGCAGCCCATATGAGCCATGCAGGCTGTCAGGTAGCCACTACCGGTACCTATTTCCAGAATTGAGTCTTCCGGTTGTATGGTCATCGACTGCAGGATTCTACCCTCTACAACGGGGTGCATCATTGACTGGCTGTCATTGAGGGGAATGGCTGTATCCGCATAGGCCAGGTTTTTATATTTTTCAGGTACAAATGCATCGCGGGGAATCTGCTCTAGAGTAAGCAGTACCTTGTCATCGAGTACATCCCATGGGCGTACCTGTTGTTCAACCATATTATGACGACATTGTTCCAGATGTGACTGCATTATGTGCCCCTTTAGAGATACGTTTAATCGATATCTGTGCCGTATCCAGTAGATTTACGGCTTATCTTGTTGTTTTACCTGATTCTACTCTCTGTCTGCCAGCTTGGGTAGACCCTTAACCGATGTAGCAGGGCTGGAAAACCTATACCTGATTACACAGCTCGGGTAAACTAGGTGGCCTGAAGCTAGGGGAGCCGTGGCAGTATGCCGGGCTGAGAATGTTGCAGGACTTGTTATGTGCCTGAAGAAACCCTTAGAACCTGATCCAGACCATACTGGCGTAGGGAAGCTTTGCATCTGAATGCTTGTTTCCGCGCTTTAACTGGTGTGATTTTTTTACACGGCCATATACTTCGCCACCGACGAGGAAGCATTTATGAGTGCGATTCCAGAAGAATTTATCAAGAAAACCGCCAAGTTGTCCGAAGAGGTGACGCGTCCATTCAGTAACTCACGTAAAATTTATGTACAGGGATCTCGTGAAGATATCCGTGTGGGCATGCGTGAAATCCAGCAGGACAACACCGCCGACAGTTTTGGCTTTGAAGTTAATCCCCCCATCCCGGTATATGATACCTCTGGCCCTTTCTCTGATCCGGATATAGACATTGACCTGATGAAGGGGCTACCCGATGTACGTACGCCCTGGATAGAAGAGCGAGACGATACCGAAGTGCTCGATGGACCCACCTCGGAATTTGGCAGCCAGCGACAGAATGATCCTGCGCTTGCTCATTTACGCTTCGAGCATATACATAAGCCACGTAGAGCAAAGCAGGGCAAAAATGTCAGCCAGCTGCATTATGCTCGCCAGGGCATTATTACCCCGGAAATGGAATATGTGGCGATTCGAGAAAACCAGCGTCTGACTGAATTGCGTAAGGACCCGGCGTATAAGAAGCTGCTCAAGCAGCATGCGGGTGAAAGCTACGGTGCGAATATTCCTAATGAAGTAACGCCTGAATTCGTGCGCGATGAAATTGCCCGTGGACGTGCGATTATTCCTGCAAATATCAACCACCCCGAACTGGAACCGATGATTATCGGGCGTAATTTCCGCGTTAAAATCAATACCAATATTGGTAACTCGGCCGTGACCTCTTCAATCGAAGAAGAAGTAGAAAAAATGGCCTGGTCTGCACGCTGGGGTGGCGATACCCTGATGGATCTGTCTACGGGTAAAAATATCCATGAAACCCGTGAGTGGATTCTGCGTAATGCGCCCATGCCAATTGGTACGGTGCCTATTTACCAGGCGCTTGAAAAGGTTAACGGCAAGGCCGAAGACCTTACCTGGGAAATCTTCCGCGATACACTGATTGAACAGGCAGAACAGGGTGTGGATTACTTTACGATCCATGCCGGTGTGCGCCTGCAATATGTGCCCTTAACGGCAGATCGTGTGACGGGGATTGTTTCACGTGGTGGCTCGATTATGGCCAAATGGTGCCTGGCGCATCATAA
>JBFHVK010000392.1:0-2587 GCA_041589615.1 Gammaproteobacteria bacterium
ATGCCTGCGCTAAATCGGTAGTATCTGCCCCACGTTGATGCGGGGTGGAGCAGTCTGGCAGCTCGTCGGGCTCATAACCCGAAGGTCGTAGGTTCAAATCCTGCCCCCGCTACCAAAATTTAAGAAGGTTCATAGATGTTTGTCCCGCGAGGGGCTTCGGTTTATGAGCCCGACGAGTAGTTGGTCTCATGCGTGTTGATAAACCGTGAGAAGGCCGCAGGTTTAATGACCTGCCCCCACTACCATATTTATACAGAGTGTGTAATTCGTAGTTCCGATTGGGCTTTGGGTTACAGGCTCGACGGTAAGCTGGTTGAAGGTGTATAATTATTGACATAGTCAGTGAATGTATTCCATGAGCCGCTACCACAATTATAAAAAGGCCCCGTACAACGGGGCCTTTTTTATGTTCTGCAGCAAGCAATCTCGCAGGTAAACCCTGTACATGGGGCTGGGTAGCACGAACAATGTTTCGAAAGCTGGTAGCATTTGAAATATATTCAGCTGGATCATATTTGAAACTGCATGTTTATAGGTGTTTTAAATATGAGTATCAAATTTTTAATACAGGCGAGTTGTATTAGCGCCTGTTATATAATGTAACGACTGAAAACCAGGGGTTTTTTTAAACGTGAGTGACATCTGGTCATTAATTGAGCCTGTTGTAGAAGGCATGGGATACGAGGTAGTGGATATTGAATATAGGCCGCACCCGACCAATGGCCTGTTGCGTGTGTATATCGACAAGGTAGATGGTATTCAGCTCGAAGACTGTGAGCAGGTTAGCCGCCAGATTAGTGGTGTGCTGGATGTAGAAGACCCAATTCCCGGACAGTTTAATCTCGAAATATCATCACCGGGTATGGATAGGCCCTTACGTAAGAAGGCAGACTTCGAACGTTTTAGTGGTGAAGTCGTAAAAATAAAACTTTCTGTGCCCACCCTGGAAGGGCAGAGAAATTTCACCGGCAAGTTAACAGGTATACAGAATGATGAAGTTGTTCTGGAAATGGACGGCGAGACCTATTACCTGCCATTGGATACAATCGATAAAGCGCGGCTGGTGCCGCAATTCTGATTATGGTTTCTGGAGCCAGACATGAATAAAGAAATTCTTTACGTAGTTGATGCAGTCTCTAACGAGAAGGCCGTGGAAAAGGAGATCATTTTCCAGGCAATTGAAGCTGCGCTTGCTACTGCCAGTCGAAAGAAGCAGGGTAAGGATATAGATGTACGTGTCGCTATCGACCGTAAGTCTGGCGACTATGAAACATTTCGCCGCTGGGAAGTGGCTGAAGAAATGGAAGACGGTGGTCTGGAATTTCCATTAAAGCAGATTACCCTGGGAGCTGCACAAATAGACCAGCCGGATATTCAGCTTGGTGATTTTGTTGAAGAGGAAATCGAGTCAGTTGAATTTGGCCGAATTGCCGCTCAGACAGCCAAGCAGGTTATCGTACAGAAAGTACGTGAAGCAGAACGCGCACGTGTAGTTGATGCCTTCAAGGACAGAGTGGGTGAGCTGATAATGGGTACAGTAAAGCGTGTTGAGCGTGGCAATGTATACCTGGATCTTGGTGATAATGTTGAAGCATTTATTCCTCGTGAAGATGTAATTCCACGTGAAGCGATTCGCCCTGGTGACCGTTTACGTGGTTACCTGAAGGAAGTGAGATCAGAAGCACGCGGGCCACAATTATTTGTAAGCCGAACAGCGCCAGAGTTCCTGGTTGAATTGTTCAAGCTGGAAGTGCCAGAAGTAGGACAGGATTTAATAGAAATTATTTCCGGTGCACGTGACCCGGGTTCACGTGCCAAGATTGCGGTTAAGTCAAATGATAGCCGCATGGATCCTGTTGGTGCCTGTGTAGGTATGCGTGGTTCACGTGTGCAGTCTGTATCAAATGAGCTGGCCGGTGAACGTGTTGATATTATTCTATGGGATGAGAATCCAGCACAGTTTGTTATCAATGCTATGTCACCTGCTGAAGTGGTATCGATTGTCGTTGATGAAGATTCGCATTCAATGGATGTAGCCGTCGATGATGAAAAACTGTCTCAGGCCATTGGTAAGGGCGGACAGAATATTCGAATGGCAAGCCAGTTAACTGGCTGGGATCTGAATATTATGTCAACGAATGACATGGAAGAGAAATCAGAAGCCGAAAGCAGAGTGCTGGTGGAACTGTTTATGGAACAACTGGATGTAGATGAAGAAGTTGCGGTTATTCTGGTTGCTGAAGGCTTCTCGAGTATTGAAGAAGTGGCCTATGTGCCTGAAAGTGAATTCCTGAGTATTGAAGAGTTCGATGAAGAAATTGTTGCTGAACTCAGGGGTCGTGCCAGGGATGCTCTGTTGATGAGAGCAATCTCTCAGGAAGAAAAGGAAAATGAACCACAGCAGGATTTGCTGGAGATGGAGGGCATGGATAAAGAGCTTGCACAGAAGCTGGCCGCCAATGGGGTATGTAGCATGGAAGATCTGGCTGAACAGGCCGTGGATGAATTACTGGAAATAGAAGATATGACTGAAGAGCGTGCCAGTGCATTGATAATGACAGCCCGTGCACCCTGGTTTGAAAATCAA
>JBFHVK010000393.1:0-2571 GCA_041589615.1 Gammaproteobacteria bacterium
ACCAGGTATGTCACACCAAAACGTTGTCCAGTTCGATGGACACAGGATAAGGCTTTCTGCGCAGCAAGCGTTGCATCCCAGGTTTCTACCGGATTCAGACAGGTATCACAATTGCCACAGGGTTCAGGGAGGTCATCGCCAAAATATTTCAATAATGCCTGGCGCCGACAAGTAGTCAGTTCTGCAAAACCCAGCATGGCATCCAGCTTATGTCGCTCAACCCGTTTATGCGTTTCATTCGCCTCGGAGGATTCCATCATCTGCTTGAGCATAATGACGTCCTGCAGTCCATACATCATCCAGGCATCTGAGGCCAGACCATCACGCCCTGCCCGGCCCGTTTCCTGGTAATAGGCTTCTATACTTTTTGGCAGGTTAAGGTGTGCGACAAAGCGTACATCGGGTTTATCGATACCCATACCAAATGCAATAGTTGCAACAATAATGACACCGTCATCCGTGAGAAAACGTTGCTGATTCTGCATGCGCTGCTGTTGTGACAGACCTGCATGATAGGGCAGCGCATCGAGCCCTTTTTCAGATAACCACTCAGCCGTCTGCTCAACCTTATTGCGTGACAGGCAGTACACAATACCCGCCTCACCTTCATGTTCATTCTGGATAAACCGATACAATGCATCCCGTGCATTGCCCTGGTTTTCTGCCACTCGATAACAGATATTCGGCCGATCGAAACCGGATATGAAACACTCGGCATGCTCTAGCGCAAGCCGGTTGATTATTTCCTGTCGAGTGGCTTCATCAGCTGTTGCCGTCAGCGCAATCCTGGGTATGGCAGGAAAACGTTCATGCAACACGGATAATTTAATGTATTCCGGCCTGAAGTCATGTCCCCACTGGGACACACAGTGTGCTTCGTCAACAGCAAACAGTGCGATGCTTGACCGTTCAAGTAAATTCAGGAAACGCTCGGTCATTAAGCGCTCGGGTGCCACATATAGCAGGTCAATTTCATTATTCAGCAGTTTGGTTTCAACTTCCTGCGCCTCAAACTGATCCAGTGATGAATTGACGAATGCCGCTCGCACCCCAAGCTGCTGCAGGGCATCCACCTGGTCCTGCATAAGGGCGATCAATGGTGAAATAACAACCCCCACGCCTTCACGCACCATGGCCGGAATCTGGTAACACAGCGACTTACCACCTCCGGTCGGCATCAGCACAACGGCATCCTCACCGGCGATCAGGCGTTCGACAATGGCCTGCTGGTGATGGCGAAATTCTGAATAACCAAAGGTTGACTGGAGGACTTGCAGGGCGGATTCGGGCATTTAAAGGGTATTTTTCGAGTTAATTTCTGGTGCGGCTTACTTTACTTGGATGGCCAGTATAAGGCCAGTATTACTATGCCGGCGACGGCGAGGAGTATGAAGAGTTCGATTAACATGGTGTTTTTGTACTATTTTCGTGGGTTATGGGCTTTATGAGTGAGTATTAGTGCTGCTAGTGGGCCAGATTGACTTCTGTGGTTTCACAACGGGGGACAGAGCGTATAAAGCAACGTTCTGTCCCCGAGGGAAGGAATCGTGATAACGAAACGTCTACTGCCACCAAGCAACGCATGCCTTCGGCTTGCTCGTGTCAGTCGTCGCTATAGTAAACCCCTGGAATCCAGCTTTTCTTCACTTTGGTGGTTTTTTCCAGGTCAATCTCATCCTCATCCAGAAAGGTAAAGTTGTTCCAGCCCACACGTACCACATCCTTATGCCTGAGAATCTGCTCTTTTATTTTCTGCTCGTTGATAAAGGTTCCATTCGTGCTATCCAGGTCGCGCAATAGATAGAGTTTGTTGCCCTGTTCATCCACATGTAGCCTGATTTCCGCGTGTTCCGAACTAACCGCACGATCATCGATTATCACCTGATTATCACCGGTTCGACCGAACTTCAGGCCCTGATTACTAATTTCAAATCGATTGGCGACCACCCCATCCACCAGCTGAACAATTGCAGCCACATCCTGCTCCCATTTAAGTGTGTGAAATAAAAAGTAAAATCCTATGCCTTTATGTCTTTTCACACAAGCAGTATGGATTTAATTTTTTCCCAACTTTACTGTATAATGCGCCGCGCGTGCCAGGCACATATTAATATGTGCTTATTAAGCAAACTACTTAACCATGCAAAAATTGTTGATTTGTATCATTACGTGAAATGACACACTGAATATAATGCGGCTGGTTTGTGTGGCGAGCTGCCATGAAGTGGATGGAAAACACTACTTCAGACCAGTGGTCAGGGTGTTCCCTGTAGCCCACTCTGGTAGCCAAAACGCTGGGCACGCCTATTACCGGGCTTATTAACTCCTTGAATTTTATGAGTTAATTGTAAGTACCAAATGAAATAATAGATATACTCGTTGGCTGCTGGCCTTGCATTGTCGGGAGAATATCTATCCTTTCATTTCCCTTAAAGTGATAGCAGTAAATTTTTGGACTATATAAAGCCTGTTTATGCAGATTATATGGGCCTGAAATGGGGTTGCTGTTCGCAGCATTTTATTCACAGAGGAGACACTCTCGTGCAAGCTTCGCTTGATCAGAAGTATAAC
>JBFHVK010000394.1:0-2567 GCA_041589615.1 Gammaproteobacteria bacterium
AAAGGTTTGCATGTAGCCGACGGTGATGGCAATAATCTAACATTGGGTACAGACAGGCTTACACAGGATGTAGTTACAGGCATTCTCGGATGCTCGGTTGAAGTATTTACTTCAGCTGTATATGCAGGGCAAGAAAAGATGCCCAACCTGCCAGGCATGACCGACAAACAGCTGAAGTTGCTGGTTGAAGAAGGTGCGGGTATTGATCGGCTGCAGGATGCCTATACGATCGCACGATCTCGCATGAATGAAAAGACCGTAGAGTATGACAAGGCTGTTTCTAATGTTGAAACCACAATGGGTCGTATCGAAGAAGAGGAAGAAAATCTTGATGAGATACACGACTCGATTGAGGAGTGGAGCTACAACCAGGGCATGAAGATTCATGAGGAAACCGAACGTGCCAAAGATTTCATTAATCAAGCCAAGTTGCTCAACGTTGAGATTGAGGCACATGGTGAAGACGCTCACTTGCAGATGCTGACCAAATTGGATTCGCAAATTGCAGGCGTAGCCAGCGAAGGTGAGAAGCGTGCGTTATTAGAACGTCAGGTCAATGAGGCTAACAGTAAATTGGCACTGGCTTTACGTGAGCAGGTTGCGGCTGAAGATGTTCATCGATCGTTAACTCGCCAGCTGGATAATGTTGAGTCACGTGTCGGCACACCGTGTGGTGAATGTGGCAAAACATACGAGCTGAAAGATATATCGGATGCGAGAAGCAATCTCTCGAATCAGGTCTTGGCTGCACACGATGAGATTGGCGTAAAAGCAGGTGCTGTCAATAAACGTGAAGACGAATATCAAGCGCTACAAGCGAGCCTCAATGAATTCGTAAATAACATGACAGATATTTCTGCGGCTCAAGCTCTGCACGCTAAGACACGCGAGACGCTGAAGATAATAGCAGAGAAGAAAACTCGATTCATTGAACTGAAAACAAATGCGGTATCTGCCACCGAGAAGGTGAAAGAGATGAAAACCGCAGAAAACCCGCATATTACTATGTATGATAAGTGCAAGTTGCGCATTGAAGAGTTAAAAGAACAGCAAGCCAGACAGGAAGTGATTGCCGAGCAGGCTGAAGCTGATCTGGAACTACTCAAAGATGCGGTTGACGTATTTAGTCCGGCGGGTGTGCGTGCACACATTCTTGATACGGTCACACCTTATCTGAATGAGCGTACGGCACATTATTTAAGCACACTGTCTGATGGCAATATCACAGCTGAGTGGAGCACACTAACAACCACAGCTAAAGGCGATCTTCGCGAGAAGTTCAACATTAATGTTGTGAATGCAAAGGGTGCAAAATCATTTGCTGGTTTGTCAGGAGGTGAAAAGCGCAAGGTTAGACTTGCAACAGCAATGGCGCTACAGGACTTGGTTGCATCGCGTGCAAGTAAGCCTATTGATTTATTCATTGCTGATGAGGTTGACGATGCACTTGATTCCGCTGGTCTTGAGCGACTAATGAGCATTTTAGAAGAAAAGGCACGCAATCACGGCACTGTCCTGGTTATTAGTCACAATTCATTATCGGATTGGATTCGTGAGCAGGCAATTGTAAGACGTGAAGGCGGTCTATCAACAGTTACAGGGGTATTGAGTGAATAAGAATGAACTGTTAGCGGAATACGAAAACAAAATACAGAATGAAATTGACGCATTGGAGCACCCAACGGTCGATCTTCTAATTCCGTATAAAGCTACGGTGAAGCGGGCTAATGGCTCATATTCGAAAATTTCCATCAATGCTGGTGAAAAGTTTCGAATTATGTCCTGCTACACTGGCAAACGAAACGGTCTGATTTTTGTTATGAAGCCGGTTTACACTGATAGTTATGCTTATATGGAAATGAGCGCTGAAGACGCTATGGAAAATCTGTCTGGTGTGGCAATGTTGGTTGAGGAAGTGACGGGAGTTAATCTTGATGAAACCTTCAAGACGAAGGTGAAAGAAAAGGTTGAGGAAACCACACAGCAACAATTTGAAGAGCGTCAACATGATTATGGCGATACATACGGGAGTTGGTAGTTAACGTGATAGTTGTGCGGTTGAGAATGAGGAGGAACGACGAATGAACAATCCGAACGAACGCCTTGTTATGCTTTACGCATGGCAGCCGAAAGGACATGGTCAATATAGCTTTTTTGTTGCGGCAGAGTCCGAGGAAGAAGCAAGGAAGGCTGTGGAAAAACACATGGAGGAAGATGAATATATTGGCAGCTATGAAATCGATGGCTGGCAGACAGATTACTATGAATTAACAGTGCTTCCTGTTGGTGTAGCGACAAGCAATGCTAATGACTGAGAAGCATAACGCCCTAATAACCGGCGCTGCTGTTTAGCGTCCGAGTTGATTTAATTGTTATATTTTATTTAAAGGTGATTTATGAACGAAAAACGAATAGAGATAGGCGATACAGTGAGAGTGTTTTTTAACCACTCGAATATGGTGCAGGGTGTTGTTGACTATGTACCATGCGCCACTGGCGATAGTTGGATAATAATTGAGCATCAAGCGAATTTACCAGTGTATGTTCAAGTTTTTGATTACATGATA
>JBFHVK010000395.1:0-2567 GCA_041589615.1 Gammaproteobacteria bacterium
GAATTCTACTGTTTTGAATACAAATAATATTATAAAATTTCCGAGAAAAGAGGAATAAAAAATTATACAGATTGTACATCTTTCAGATATTCATTTTTCAGAAGCGTATTTTGTCCCTGAAATTGCAGAATCCATGCTGCAGAGCATAAATCAACTGGGCCCGGACATTGTGGTAATTACCGGCGACCTGACAGAAAACGGGTTTTCAGCCGAATATGATGGAGTAAAGAAGTTTATTGACAGGATTGAGTGTAAAGACAAGGTCCTTGTTCCTGGAAACCATGACTCTAAAAACGCAGGGTATCTGCACTTTGAAGATCTTTTTGAAAATAGGTTCTCAACCAGGAATCTTGGGGGAGTAACCGTTGTAGGGGTTGATTCCTCTCAGCCGGACATTGACGAAGGGCACCTGGGAAGGGAAAACTACGGCTGGATCAAAGAAGCCTTTTCCGGGCAGAATTTCAAGATCTTTGCCCTGCACCACCACCTTGTCCCGATCCCTCTTGCGGGCAGAGAAAACACCGTCCTTGTCGATGCCGGCGATGTCCTTGATCTCCTGAACCGCTGCAAAGTAAACCTTGTACTTTGCGGGCACTGCCACATTCCCCATGTCTGGAACCTGAACAACATGCTCGTTGTAAACGCAGGTACCTTCTGTTCCTCCAAGACCAGAGGCAAAACTACACAGTGCTTTAATCTTATCCAGGCTGAAAACGAAAATTCAGATAATAACAACTGGAATGTCAAGGTTTCCAGGGTTTTCCCGCAGGGAAATCTGGAACTGATCACAAAAACCGTAATGTGAGGGCGCATCAGGAATTTTGAAATTTCTTTGTCGCCGTATTTTCCTTCATTTTTTATATAAAGAAGCGTAAAACCCCTGAGTCTTTAGCTCAGGGGATATAAGCGTCAACTTCAACCCTGATTTCGTATGTAATATTCTGCCGCATCTTTGCTAACATTACCGATAGTAGACGCAAAATATCCGTCACTCATAACGTATTTTCACCCCAATAATATTTTTTCAGATATTCTTTTTGAGTTTTCCATAACCTGTTAGTAGATTCTTGTTTCAATTTTCTGACAATTGACAAAACGCTAACTTTCGGCTCACTCTTAATCAAGAAATGAATATGGTCTTTGTCAGTTTCCATTTCAAGGATTTCAAAGTTAGACTCTTTTGAAATATCAATAATAATCTGTTTGAGTTCTTCGCTAATTGGTTCAAGTATGACTTTTCGGTATTTGCAAACAAAAATAACATGGTACATTAACAAAAATTTGCTATGATTCCGTGTTTCATACTTCCTATTTACCAAAAAGTATATACGTTGTTAAAGCATATCATACCTTTGTATGATGAAAGCGTTCAAATTTAGACTCTATCCTACAACTACACAAGCTGTCCAGTTGAATCAGCATATAGGTAGCTGTAGATTTGTCTATAATTGGGCACTTGACCAGAAAATTAAAACTTATGAGCAGACAGGAAAATCAATATCCAGATTTGACTTAAACAAATTAATTCCTACTCTAAAGGCTTCTAATGAGTGGTTAGGAGAAGTTAACTCTCAATCATTACAGGGGATGACTAAGCAGGTTGAGTCTGCTTTCACTCGATTTTTTAGAGAAAAAACAGGATTTCCAAAGTTCAAATCAAAAAAGAATCCTATACAATCTTTTCCTGTACCTCAACATTACACTGTAGACTTTGAAAATAATACTATCAAACTTCCTAAAATAGAACCCATTAAAGCGGTTCTTCATAGAAGGTTTGAAGGGGAACTTAAAACAGCTACGGTATCAAGGACTTGTAAAGGTCATTACTATATCAGTATCCTTGTTGAAGATGGAAAAGAATTTCCAGTAAAGGAAGCTTTCACAGAATCAACAACAGTAGGTATAGATGTAGGTATCAAGGATTTTGCAGTCATTTCTACAGGTGAAAAGGTTGAAAATCCTAAATACCTGAAAAACTCACTTCAAAGACTCAAAGTACTTCAGAAAAGAGTATCAAGGAAACAGAAAGGCTCTAAAAATAGGGCAAAAGTCAAAAAGAGGCTTGCTGTACTCCATGACAAAATAGCTAATCAGAGAAATGACTTCCAGAACAAACTCTCTTTTAAACTTGTTAGCGAAAACCAAGCTGTAGCTCTGGAAACTCTGAATGTTAAAGGCATGGTTAAGAATCATCATTTAGCACAGGCTATAAGCGATTCCGCATGGAGTAGCTTTGTAACAAAATTAGAGTATAAAGCTGAATGGTTGGGGAAGACGGTTTTGAGAATAGGACAATTTGAACCCTCTTCTAAGCTCTGTAGTGTGTGTGGATACCACAATAAAGAGCTACAGTTAAAAGATAGAGAATGGACTTGTCCAGACTGTAAAACCAAACATGATAGAGACATAAATGCCGCAATTAACATCAAAAAATTTGCACTAATAGATCAAAATCTAATTGGATTATGACACCGTAGGAACTACGGGGATGAGCTTGGGGACTTGCCCTCAAAAGAGGGAGGAATGAACCAAGAAGCCACTCAGTCTTTAGCTGAGTGGTAGTTCAC
>JBFHVK010000396.1:0-2559 GCA_041589615.1 Gammaproteobacteria bacterium
AAAGCAGCAGACGATAACGGATATTGTGAGTGTGTGACTTGTGGCTCAGTGGATAAATGGTCGAGTATGGACGGAGGGCATTATATCCCGAAGGGTGCAAGCAGTTATTGGGCATTGGTAGAGGAAAACGTACACCCGCAATGCAAGGGCTGTAATGGTTTCGGAATGAAGTATGGCACAGCAGCACAGCAATATACTTTGTACATGGTTGATATGTATGGACGAGAATTTGTAGATGAGATGGAAGCAAAGAAACGAGATCAAGTTAAGTATTACAAGAAAGACTATGAAGAAATGACAAAGGAATGGAACCGGCAAATAAAGGAACATCTTGAACGCATTAACTGAGGGCTAAACATGCCAGCTAAAAAAAATAAGCACATAGATGAACTTTGTGAAATATGGGCCGATGAGATTCAAACCATACTAGAAAGATCATCCATTGCTTACCCTTCTATTTCTACCATAGCAAGAATAAACGAGGGAGGTTGTAGAAAAGCTGGAAGCATTTGCCCAGAAGTAATACTAAGTCGAAGGGCATCAGCAATAGATATTTTTTACAAAGAAATGAGAAAGCGGGAGCAAAAAATAATGTTTAAACGATATTATAGACGAGTACCACTAAGCAGTACAGAGTATTATCATCTGGATAATATCCATAGTAAAATAGCGTTAGTTTTAGAGAGTAGGCGGGTGGCCTAACGCCTGCATAAGCCGCCGCTTGGTAGCTTGCAGGAAACAAAATAAAGGTTAACGGTCGGATTTAATGCACTTGTTAGCTGAAATTGAGGATTAATAATGGCGAAAGGTGATGATGTAGCAATGCTACCAACTAACCACCCTAATGATGAATGGTGCAGTTTGTGTGGCGATGACAATATTGTGGTTGTACTTAAAGGCTCTGCTAATTGCCACTATTGCGGAAACCAGATTAATTTATGCTCCTGGTGTTTTGGGAAAATGATGGAGAACATTAAGGATTTAAAAATAGCTGATGATTACAGCTAACAGTGAATTAGACGACTGCCGCCCCTAATGGAAATAGGCGGCATTCACTGATTTTATATAGCATAGAAAACATTTATTAAAATAATGCTTGAAATGTTGTAATAGAAATGCTCTAATATGCTTAACTGGAATAAATGCACTCTAAGCCTTGCTTCTATTGAAGCGGGGCTTTTTTATGCCTGAATTGATTTGAACGTCAATAAATCAGGCTAGATTGATTTCAAGGTCAACTCTAAGGAGGCGATCTATCTCGGGCGTAAAGCCTGTAAACCCGCGTTCCTAGTTGGAACTAACCCGACACAAGGCCCATAACAGGTAAAGCTGATGGGCCTTTTTAATGGGGAAAAATATATGCTCGATAGAAACCTTAAAAAGTACGCATCAGATACACAGTGGGCGTACATGAAGGCGGCTAACGAGTGTGGAAGTCATAGAGCAGCAGCTAAAAAGCTAGGTGTGGCGCGTCAGACCATTGACGAGGCCATCAAGAGGCTAAGAGCTAACGCTGCAAAACGTGGTTATTCACCAGAAAACGAAATGTACCACGAGTGTCCAGAGGGATACTCGGTAAAAGGCACCTCAACGCTATACGATGATGAGGGCAACGTCAAAATCCAGTGGGTTAAGACGAATGCCGATCAGGAAAGGCGAGAGGAGCTAATCAGGGAGGCGCTAGAGGCTTTAGCGAGTGACATCCCTAGAGCCAAGCCTACCAAGGCTAAAGGCAGCTTTAACAGCGATCTAATGGCCTGTTATCCCATAGGCGACCATCATTTCGGTATGTTGGCATGGGGTGAGGAAGCCGGAGCAGATTACGACCTTGAGATAGGTGAAGATTTACTCATCAAGGCAATGGATCACCTGGTTTCAGTTAGTCCGAAGTGTAAAGAAGCGGTCATTATTGGGTTAGGGGATTTAATGCACTACGACAGCTTTGCGGCTGTTACTCCTACCAGTAAGAATATATTAGATTCTGACACCCGATTTCCGAATCTAGTTAGAACCACAATGAGGGCTATTAGATACCTCATTGATAAAGCGTTAATTCATCACGAAAACGTAAGAGTGATTATTGAAATAGGTAATCACGATTTAGCGAGTTCAGTATTTTTAAGCACCGCATTAGAAAACATTTACGAAAAAGACAAACGGGTCACAGTAGACACCAGCCCGAAACAGTTCCACTTCTTTAAGTTTGGTAAGTGTTTAGTCGGTACGCATCACGGCCATTCTGTAAAGCTTCAAGACTTACCGTTATTGATGGCAACCGACCTGCCGAAAGAGTGGGGCGAAACAGAATATCGTTATTGGTGGACAGGTCACGTACACCACGATCAAGTTAAAGACTACACAGGATGCAGGGTAGAGAGTTTCAGAATCCTACCCCCTACAGATGCTTATGCAGAGAATAAAGGCTATCGATCAGGGCGTGATATGAAGTCGATTATTTTACACAAAGACTATGGCGAAGTAGCCAGACATCTTGTTAATCCTGATATGCTGAAATGATCGTTTACGATGGCGATCCAGAAGACATCTACGAACTAGAAC
>JBFHVK010000397.1:0-2551 GCA_041589615.1 Gammaproteobacteria bacterium
CACGAATCTGTCCCTGCAAAAGATTATGATCTATCAACTGATAGCGAATTTCATAGGGCACATGGTTCACATCAGCAATGTATTTTGACTCGGTAAATAACAGATTTAACAGCTTCAGTGGCGACTGTTTAGTGGCAATAATTTTTTCCAGTTGCTGCATTGATAACTGTCTGTGGTTTTCATCCCCGGCCTGAAGTGCAAGCACGGCAAATAATGAGCTAGCTGTCACCACTTTACTCTCGAACAGTTTACTCGCTAACACATACCATGCTTCATCATCACCCTTGAGAAGCCCCTCTTTATTTGCATAATTATTGCCATTCTGTAAATAAAGCTCCCACAGTGCATCTGCATCCAGATCAATACCGCCAAGCTGTATTACTGTTTCACCAATTACCTGCTGTTCTGCAACCAGTAACTGTTCAAGCAGTTCAATAGCGCGATCAAGTTTTCCAAGTCGATAGTGCGCGACCATCGCAAGATACTGGTAATGCAAACGACTCTGCACATCCTCATCATTCGCGGTTAATAGAATATCGGTATTATCTATAATATCCAGTGCAGAGATTGCATTGTCATGTAGCATTGCGAGCAGTTGCAATGTACGAGCAGCGGCACTATCAACAGGCTTAAGGATTCGAATAGCTTCATCGTACTGATGTAGCTGGATAAATAATTCAGCCTGTAGTTGCAACCAGCTAAAGCCATCTTCATTTTGCAGTTCACCATAATCCTGCTGGTATCGACGCATTGCTATCTGTGCATCCTGTGTTTGTTGCTGCTGAATATATATCTGGATAATAATGCGACGCCAGGCTGCAAACGTACTGCTTTTTACCAGGCTACTGGCATTCCAGAGCAGTTCGCGTGTTTTATGTAATGCCAGTGGATATTGTTTGAGCGCAACCAGTGCACGCAACTGTTCAGTCTTAAACCAGTTTCTATCAGCCGTTGCTACTTTCGGAATATTAAATTTTTTATACTGCTCTTCGATACGATCATTTATCGCCTGCCAGCGCTGCATATACTTAAGCAGGAGGATTCGTTTCTGTTCCCAGAGTAGCCATTCGACGGGATCTTCCTTCGTGTATGCAGGCTGCTGTCGCTGCACATAACTCAATGCCAGGCCGGGCGCTCGTAGCGCAACCAGTTCATCTATATTACTGAAATGCATATTTCTTATTTCAGTTTTCTGCTCAGCCTCTACTGACTGTTCAGCAGCAGGTTCAGCCACAAGCATGCCAGGCACAAACAGCAGGATAATAAGGAAAATTTTCTTCATACTATTAAGTCAGCAGAATTCAGTAATGCGAAACACTTTAGCATAACTGCAGCAGCTAAAAATATACCCGGGTTACATTGTTTAAGGCATATAAATAAAGGCGAAAAAAAAGGGTGCATGAATGCACCCTTTTTACAGCTTTCTTTAAAGCAAAGCGATTTATAGCTTTTCTTTAATACGAGCCGCCTTACCAGTACGACCACGCAGGTAGTAAAGTTTGGCACGACGTACTTTACCGCGACGCTTAACTTTAATTTCACTGATCAGTGGGCTGTATGTCTGGAACACACGCTCAACGCCTTCACCATTCGAAATTTTACGAACAGTAAATGCTGAATTCAGACCACGATTACGCTTTGCAATGACAACACCTTCAAAGGCCTGCAAACGTTCACGGTCACCCTCTTTAACGCGTACCTGTACAACAACAGTATCACCAGACGAAAACGTCGGGATCTCTTTGTTCATCTGTTCCGCTTCAAGCTCTGCGATGATGTTACTCATGGTCTTACTCCAATATTTAAATACTATCAGCTGCGTGTTCTTTCTTGAAAGCATCCAGCAACTGCTTCTGTTCATCTGTCAGGTCGAGGACGTCGAGTAATTCCGGTCGCCTTAACCATGTTCTACCCAGGCTCTGCTTTAATCGCCACTGATCAATGTCATGGTGATTACCACTCAGCAGTACCTGCGGCACTGTCCGACCATCTATCTCTTCCGGTCGGGTGTAATGCGGGCAATCTAGCAGGCCCTGCATAAACGAATCCTGTTGAGCTGAATTTTCATCCCCCAGCACACCGGGGAGCATCCTGGCAATTGCATCGATCAGTACCAGTGCGGGTAGTTCACCACCACTCAGTACATAATCACCAATCGACCATTCTTCATCGACATAGGTTTCGATGATTCGTTCATCAATACCTTCATAGCGTCCGGCTATCAGTATCAGTCCTGGCTGCTTTGCCATGGACTGAACATCCTGCTGAGTGACTGTTTTGCCCTGGGGGCTCATGTAAATCACCCGGCTATCAGCCGCTGCCTTTTTAGCATCAACTATCGCATCCCTTAGCGGCTCGACTTTCATTAACATGCCGGGGCCACCACCGTAGGGGCGATCATCCACTGTGCGATGCCTGTCGTGTGTGTAATCCCTGGGATTCCAGCTATTCAGCTGAATCTGGCCATTTTTCACAGCCCTGCCCAGTACACCGACATTCGCAACACTTTCAACCAGTTCGGGAAACAGTGTTACGACATCAAATCTCATAG
>JBFHVK010000398.1:0-2529 GCA_041589615.1 Gammaproteobacteria bacterium
TCTAATCGCTTCCCACGATGCCTCTGAGCAATACGACCACTAGCTGATTGAATATCCCAATATGCGTCAGTGTCAGGGCGAAGCTCATTAATGTCTCCACGAATATTGATGTCATCTACGGACACCCCTGTAGTTGCTGCTAGTCTTCTGGCTGTATGCTCGGCTTCTGCTGTAGAATCGGCTGTTGCGAGGGTTCTACGGTAAAGTTCAACACCCTTACTATCTCTAACAATCTGCTCTACAAACTTAGGAGCCTTGTAGTGAACTTGGTAGTAGCCTTTCTTGTAGTTCAAGACTTGATCGAATGATCTAATTCCTCTAAGGTGCTCCGTTGGAGTGTTCCTAACTACCACATGCTCTACCACTTCCCCACCTAAATCTTCTGCTCTACGCAGCCGAGCAAGCGTGCCCCCATTATCATAAAGGTCGTCTAGCTCTTGCTTAGATAGCGATACAATAGAATCGGTTGCTGCGTCATAGGCTTTGGCGATATTCTGATTCTTAGGAATCTCCTTAGCGAACAAACGAGCATTGGCGGTTTCTAGGAGCTTAAAACCTTGCACCTGAAGGTTTCTAGCGAGGTCAGCATTTTCAAGCCAGAAGTGTGTATCCCAAGCTTTACGCCAATCTTTCAGAATACTAATCTCTTCTGTGTTAAAACCTTGAGCACGCAAATCAACATCAGAAAGCTCAAGCTCTTTATAGTTGGCTTCTTTAATATGCTCATAGAGCTTGCTTTGACGATCTTTAGCTAGCCCTTGATAGGCTGTTGCGAACTTGTCGTGAAGGTTTAGGAGTGCCTTATCTACCCGAACTGCCCTGTCAGCAACGACAGCAGCACCACCGGTTAGGCGGGGATCAAGCATAGAAGCAGCGTCTAGGATTACTCTTGCGAGTGTTCCTGAGTTCTTAGACCTAAGAACAGTAGTTCTATCGAATAGGTTATTCTTCACATCGAACGGGTCTAGTCCCCCGATGTCTGAAGGATTAATCTCATGAGAGAAACGAGTACGAACTAGATAGTCACCTGGTACACCTACCGTCTCCGCTTCCGTTACAGGGACGTATTCAGCACCATCACGCTTAACCAGCATTAGGTCCCGATCCACTACACCATACTCTCTCAGAGCAAACCTAGCTTGAGCTAAGGCATCTGCCCCTGATAAGAACCCCCCTTCTGTGCCCCCGTAAACTGCATCAACAACAATCCTATTACCATCGACACCAACACTCACCATGTTATCGTGAGGCACTAAACCTGAGACATTCTGCATGTCGTTCAGAACATGGGCTCTCGCAGCCATCTTCTCACGAGAGGTCATATAGATGCCACCATTATCATATGCAGCTTCTACAACATCCTCATCTGGCTGAATAACCCGTAGGTTGCGATCTGGATCAGGCAACCGAGCTAGAACTGATCCATCAGGTACAGAAGGTTGTGGGAGATGTTGTGCAGCGAGTGCTTCATCTCTAGAAGTACCTGCTAGAGCCTGAGCCACTTCATCCGTTTCTGAACGAACAATAAGCTCGTACATATTCCGAGCTTTCTCAGGGTTAGCATCTGACATAATAGGAAGAGGTGCAACAGGAGAGGTGCTGTCAGTAATTGCCCTACGGGAAACTGCTCGTGATTCGTTTAGAGCATCTCTGCCAAGGCGTAACGCTCTGTCTGCCCCTTTCACAGCAAACCCAAGTCCTACAATATCGAGGAGGCCAACCATGTTATCTAGCCACTTATCAATATTGTCGTATCCACCTTCTTCGAAAATAGCCTGTGCTGTAATGTATTCTTGGAAGTCGTTGTCGCTTGTGAAGATGATACCATTGTTAGCTTCGATAATATTCATAATCCTCTCCTGCACTTCGATTCTTTGTGAAGGAGGGATATTGGCTAACGCATCTCGAATAGCTACTGTAGTGGAACCTGGGAGGATTGCTGCAGAAAGGGTGGTAGTACCGAGCTTTAGTTCTTCAGCAATTTTCTTCAGAACCTTTCCTGAATGCACGTTAGTAGAAAGGGGAGACAGTATCTCTAGAAAATCAGCAACAAACCCTGTTGAATCTAGGCTAAGGCCGGCAGCATGTTTGTTCTTTAGAGCTTGTAGTCTCTGTCTGCTTTCATGTACTTCTCTAAACTGTTCAGCACCGAGGATACGTACATCCTCTTGCTCAACATTTTCACCCTTGCTCGAAGCCATAGCAGCATGTGTAGCTACCAGTTCAGCAGTCTCTTGCTCTTTGTTAACCTGCGCAATTGCAAACTGCTTCTGCTCAAGCGATACAGAGGGATCAGCAAGCAACTTGATGACCGAATCCATATCCATTGCTCGGGCTTGGTCTGTTGCTCTCTTCTTAATCGATTGGCGGGTATAATCTGTCCCTTCTTGGGCCTCAGCTACCATCGCTTGATAGTCTTCTACCAAGCCTTCTGGATTGCCAGAGAGAAGGGCAGTCATCGCAGCACGGTTCTTGATGGCTGCTTCAGGTGCCCGTAGTGGGGGCAGAGGGGTTGCTTCTACAAGTTCA
>JBFHVK010000399.1:0-2522 GCA_041589615.1 Gammaproteobacteria bacterium
CTATCGGGCTTTTGTCGTACGATATCGATGAGTGCTTCGTCCGCAATAATACGGCGTCGGGGGCGATTCCGCTGCTCGGCTTTTTCTTCACGCCATGCGGCAAGTGCCTGGAGTATGGCTAGTTGTACGCCGCTCAGGCGCTGGTTGCCCTTGACCTTTTTCCAGATATTCTGTGTGTCCACCCGATATGTCGCAGGCTGGCATAAGGCAGAAAAATCGCCCTGTAGCCATTCCAGTCGGCCCAGTGATTCAAGTTCGGCAATAATTTTCGGGTAGGCTTTAGCAAGGTAGTACACATCATTGGCGGCATACAGTAATTGCTCCCTGCTAAGGGGGCGTTTCATCCAGTCGGTGCGAGACTGTGATTTGTCCAGATCGATATTTAGCACCTTTTTAATCAGTGCAGCATAGCCCGTCTGTTCACCATAGCCGAGTAGTCCGGCCGCTATCTGTGTATCAAATAGTGGTGACGGAAGAGTGTTAAACAGATGGTTGAATATTTCCAGGTCTTGCTGCGAGGCATGCAGGACCTTGGTAACACTGCTATTGGTGAGCAGCGAAGTAAATGGTGTGAAATCATCGATCTTCAGTGGGTCTATGCAGTAGGTGTCCTCACCATTTGAAATCTGGATCAGTGCCAGTTCAGGGTAATAGGTGGTTTCACGATGAAACTCAGTGTCTATGCAAATTACCTTGCTAAGGCGTATGCTGTCACAGGCAAGAGCTAGTGCCTGGTCGCTGTCGATAAAGACAATATCCATGATAAATAACGATTTGTGGTAAAAACAGGCTATATTGTACAGATAAACACAAAAATAAAATTAACTTTTTATGCGCACCTTAACTAGATACTTCAGTAACCGTACAACTATTTTCGGCTACCTTGTGGTAGTGAGCATGTTTGTTGTGCTCATTATTATGCTGTTGCTACAGGTTGATACCTGGAGTAAGCGCGGCTTTGAGCTGGTAAGAAATAACATGCAGCAGGCGCAACTGGTCATGACGATGCGTGACGCGGTACAGAAAAGAGTACTGACTGTACAGGGCATGATAAGTATGCCGGGTAAGTTTGATCGAGATCAGGCTTCTGTGCGTTATTACAATATGGCGGGTGTTTATGCCTCAGCACGAGAACAGCTTTTACAAACCCATCTGGATAAATCAATGATGCAACGCATGAATCAACTTGACCAGGCGGTGGATTATGCAGAGCCGTTCTACAACAACATGGTCGAAATGCTGATTTTTGAAGATATTAATCGGGCAGAATTGCAGGCGATATTTGTTGAGGGTACACAGGCAAGTGAAAAAGTATTGTTGATGCTCGACAGAATTGTTGAATTGCAGACACAGTCTTATGACAATGTTATCCAGAATTACGAAATATCCAGACGCTATACCCTGCTAGGCGTAATCGGTGTGCTTGCACTGATTATGGTTGTGGTGACCTTTGCGGTAAGAGCATCATCCCGTCAGTTTAGCCAGGCTTCACGTATGTCTATTGTTGATGAAGTCACTGAAATATATAACCGCCGATATTTCGATATGGTGCTCGAAGAGGAGTGGAAACGCAGCATGCGTGAATACACGCCCATTAGTCTGTTAATGCTGGATATCGATTATTTCAAACCTTATAACGACACATATGGTCATCAGAAGGGTGATGAATGCCTGCATGAAATAGCCGAAATTATGTCTCAGCAACTGAAAAGGGCAAGCGATTTCAGTGCTCGCTATGGTGGTGAAGAGTTTGCAATTGTATTACCAAATACCAACGCGGAACATGCAAGGCTACTAGCCGAGCGTATTCGGCGTGCTGTTGAAGACGCACGTATAAAGGCCGGGGTAGATACGATCAGTCCATGGCTGACGGTTAGTATTGGTGTCGCTACGGCAACTGCAGAATTTGAACAGAGCAGTTCCACTCTGATAAAAGCCGCAGATAACTGCCTGTACCAGAGCAAACGTGAAGGGCGTAATCGTGTCACTGAATGTATAGTCGACGAGTTAAAGTAGTCTGCTTAAATCAGGAATAGTCTTTCGGGCCAATCAGTTCGACCTGGTAACCATCGGGATCTTCAACAAATGCGATAATAGTGGTTCCGGCATTCATCGGTCCGGCATCACGAATAATTTTGCCACCACGTTCTCGAATGCGCTCTACTGCCTCATAAACATCCTCCACTTCCAGTGCGATGTGGCCATAGCCATTACCGAGGTCATAGTGATCGGTGTCCCAGTTATGGGTTAGCTCGATGACCGTATTTTCAGATTCCTTTCCGTAGCCAACAAATGCCAGTGTGAATTTTCCGTCGGGATAGTCCTTTCTGCGAATCAGTCGCATGTCGAAGACTTCAGTATAGAACTGTATTGATTTTTCTAGATTACCGACACGCAGCATAGTGTGTAAAATGCGCATAATAATATCCTTGCAGTATTTAAAACATAGCGCATAATTTTAAAACGTATTGGTGAAAATAAATACAACAGATAATAAGAGGATGTTCTGCATGCTGGACACA
>JBFHVK010000400.1:0-2520 GCA_041589615.1 Gammaproteobacteria bacterium
CACCAGGCCATCTTCGTTCAACCGATAGCGCTTGAGGTTCCCCTCCCAGGTCATATTTTCGCCCGGGTCAAACAGTGGGAAATACAGCTGATCAGAGAGGCGCAGACGGTTAGTGCTGCTCAGCGTCAGGCCTGGCGACGAAAAGGTACTGATATTGCCGGTAAAGCCGCTGAAAATATCTTTAAAGACATTGGCGAGTTGTTGGTAATCGTTCGCTTCGTAGAAATTTCCGTTACCGGCGCTGGCTATGCGTTGTAGTCGGCTGCGGGCAGTGACAACATTTTCTTCGAACCAGGCGTTATTCATAAAACCTGCAACAATATGAGTGTTGACGTGCATGGTTTCGTCATTACTGGGATCACCGTCCAGGTCGGTATTGGCCATGTAATACGCCAGTTCTTCCGCGCATTCTCCATTCCCATTTCCACCGCAGTCGGCAAACATTCCATTAGGAAACTGAGTGCCATTAATCAGTGATCGGATAGCGTTGTTAGCACTGGTATCTTGAGTAGGCATACCATCGGTGAACACCACAAACTGTGTTGTCGGGCAGCTACCATAGGCAGGCTGCTCATATGTCTGCCCAGCAGCGTAGTATGATTCGCCGGTGAAGTAGCGATCATGTCCGCGATTAATATTTCCTGGGCTTGGTGTACTTAAGGTCTGGGTATACTGACCGATAGTTCGCACACTCGGATAGGTAATTTCGTGACCGCTCTCACTGGTGAAGATCTGACTTAAGAAATCTGCCAGATTATAATTGTTGGGCTGAGCGCCAAGAAATGTGTTAATGGGCTCTTCTTCACCGAGCCAATAAACATCAGACTTGGCACCATAATACACCGGACCCGCTGTCAGATAATTAAAGGCTTCATACATGGTTTCCGAGAGGGGAGTCGCGCCTGCTGGGTGGTAGCGTAGCACTTTATTTCTCAAGTAATTATAGTGCGCATATCTTTGTTCATCGGTAGTACCGCTTTCATCTAGCATTTGGCTCATAGGTACATCGACGAAGCCACCCTCAGCATTATTTTCATCGGTTGCATTGAAGTCGCGTTGTGCAATATCGAAACGCATCATGCCCATGCGCAGATTTGCCAGACCGTTATTGGGATCATCTTTTAATTCTTCCAGAGCATTCAGCATTGCGGCACGGGTGATGCCCAGGCGGCTGGATGAATAGTCCAGGTTGAAAAACAGGAACTGACGCTTGGCGATCTGATAATTGAGGTAATTTCCACTCCACGCAGCGGTGTAGATGTTACCGTATAAGATTCTCCACCTTTCTCTATCAGAGGATCTGGTTGTATAAGGATCGTTGTTGCCGTTTCCGTCGCAAAGAAAACAGTCGCCATTATTCTGCATGTATTTTCCTTCATGCCTGTTCCCTTTGCAGTCAATAAGGGCACTGGGTGCCGGGTCTTCCCCGAATAAATTTAAAATATCGGCATCTATGCCCGTTATTGTTTCTGCACCCGTGAATATCTTATTACCTATTTCTTTAAGCTGCGAAGTACCGTACCAGCCCTTGTCTCGCTCCCATATCCTAATAACTCCATCGTCAAATTCTGCTGTCCCCAAACTAAAGATTACATTAAGAAACTTCTCAATAATTCCGGGTGTATCGAGTTCATATTTCCCTGTGGCGTTGTCACCGAATAGCGCGGACTCTAGAGCTGGACAGTGGTTGTTAATACGATCAATACGTTTTAGCTTGTTTACGTTGATCTCGGTATCAGTTGATCCTGAACTAAGCTCTATGATTTTAAATAGATCTGCAGTACCTACATAAATACTGTCCGGATCAAAACCGTTATTGGACTTCGGATAAATAAAGTCAGGGTTATATTCGCCCGGGTCGAAGTTCTCCAGGCGTGACATCGATAATGATGTGTCAAATAGCATCAACAGGTTCTGCGTGCGGTTAACCGCGTAAATATCGATATCGTCGGCAAACGAGGGTTGTACTGCCGCGACCATCAGGGATGTGCCGAGTATCAGCATTTTTACCAGGCGGGTAATACGATTACGGATCATTATATTTATCTTCATGGTGGGCTCTCTCAGCGTCGTCCCGACGGGGCGGTGTATTCGATTCCCATTGATTGCGATGAGTTAATGCTAGGGTTCACCGCGGCAGAGGCATTGATCTGAAATGGATAGGTCTGAAAGGTACCTACTGTGCTGTCGCCGGCAAAGCCATTACTGACGATGGCCCCAGAGCCCAGATAGGTGATTTCACTGGTGATATTCTCGGGTGCGACGCCCATCTGGCTGTAGTCGCTGACTGCAGTCCGCTGTGCTGAAACGGCGCTGAACTCAGGATTACCGTCTGATCTGAGCACCAATTCATCATTTTCTACGTTCACAGACGACACGGCTTCAGAGAGCATCTGAAGACCATTTTCGCTATCACGGATCTCATCGTAATTGGCTTCAAGCTCACTGTTGGCGGCAACGAAGGCGCTTGTGGCGAGCTGGGTGTTAGCCACCATCTTAACCTGCAGCATTGAATTCTGC
>JBFHVK010000401.1:0-2518 GCA_041589615.1 Gammaproteobacteria bacterium
GGTGGTAAACTGGTGATTCCAGTTGGTAAGCAGGGTTATCATCAGGAGCTATTTAGATTAATCAAGGATGAACAGGGTGAGCTGCATAATGAAAGTGTGCTAGGCGTATCTTTTGTACCGCTTGTTAACGACGAAATTCAGATTCACTAATGTTATGTCAGATTGAAAAGTACCTGATTATATGACCATGAATTAATCGGTACACAAATGGAAGAGGTTTAGTATGTCAGAACCGAAGATGCTAACCATAGATGGCAATCAGGCGGCAGCCAGTGTTGCTCATCTAACCAATGAAGTAATTGCAATCTACCCAATCACGCCAGCTTCTCCAATGGGTGAATGGGCAGATGAATGGTCTTCTCGCCAGCAGCCGAATCTCTGGGGTACGGTTCCCGATATTATTGAAATGCAAAGTGAAGCAGGAGCTGCTGGCGCCATACATGGCTCGTTACAGGCAGGTGCACTAACCACCACGTTCACCGCATCACAGGGACTGCTACTGATGATGCCTAATATGTTTAAAATTGCGGGTGAATTATCGCCTGCGGTATTTCACGTGGCCGCTCGCTCTGTAGCTGCACAGGCCTTATCCATCTTTGGAGACCATAGTGATGTGATGGCCGTGCGTTCCTGTGGTTTTGCCATGTTGTGTTCAAACTCACCGCAGGAAGTTATGGATATGGCCCTGCTAGGACAGGCGGCAAGCCTGGCATCCAGAATTCCCCTGGTGCATTTTTTTGATGGTTTTAGAACTTCTCATGAAGTGGCTAAGATCGCATCCATCGATGCCTCCATAATGCAGCAGATGATCCAGCAGGAATGGATTAGTGCTCACAGGCAGCGAGCACTGACACCTGATCATCCAGTATTGCGCGGTAGTTCGCAGAATCCAGATGTATTTTTTCAGGCCAGGGAATCAGTTCATTCCTATTATCTTGCGATGCCTGGCATAGTGCAAAATTTAATGGACCGCTTTGCACAGTTAACCGGGCGGCAGTATAAGCTTTTTGATTTCTGTGGTGCAAAGGATGCACAGAAACTGATTATTATCATGGGCTCAGCAGCGGAGACGGTTCAGGAAACGGTTGAGTATCTATCATCACAGGGGGAGAAAGTTGCTCTGCTTAAGGTTCGATTATTCAGGCCGTTTTCACACGAGGCATTAATCCAGTCTATACCCACTACAGTGACTAGCATTGCCGTACTTGATCGTACCAAGGAGCCGGGTGCTGATGGTGAACCATTGTATAAGGATATTGTTACGGCTATCGCACAGGAGTATTCAGGTGAAAAGGCTCGCAAGGGTAACATGCCTGTTATTATTGGTGGTCGATATGGTCTGTCATCGAAAGAATTTACACCTGGAATGGTTAAAGCTGTGTTTGATGAGCTGGCTTCATCTTCAGCCAGAAATGGATTTACCATTGGTATTGATGATGATGTCTGTCATACCAGCCTCAACTGGGATGAGTCATTCCGCACCGATGCACACTTAAAAACATTCCAGGCGGTATTTTATGGACTGGGTAGTGATGGAACGGTTAGCGCTAATAAAAACAGTATAAAAATTATTGGTGACTGTACAGATAAATATGTGCAGGGGTATTTTGTTTATGATTCTAAAAAATCAGGTGCAGTTACTATTTCCCATTTGCGTTTTGGTGATGAGCCTGTTCATTCTACATACCTGATTGGAAATGGTGATGCAAACTTCATCGCCTGTCATCAGCCTGTGTTTCTTGAACGATATCCCATGCTTGATAAGGCGGCAGAAAATGCGGTGTTCTTACTCAATACATCTGATCCGGCAGACAGAGTCTGGAAAAGCTTTCCACCTAAGATGCAGCAGCAGATTATAGAAAAAAATATTCGCTGTTATGCGATAGATGCATACAAGGTGGCTGCTCTAGCGGGTATGGATAAGCGTATCAATACCGTAATGCAAACCTGCTTCTTTTCAATATCCGGGGTATTACCTAAAGACCAGGCGATACAGTCTATCAAACAGGCAGTAGAGAAAACCTATGGTAAAAAAGGCCAGCGACTTATTGACCTTAATTACAAAGCTATAGATGAAGCATTGAACCATTTATATGAAGTAAAAACAGGAGATATGGCTGATGCCGACCTGACTGAATCGATGCAAGCAGATAAAAGAAATGATTTTATCAGTCGCGTTACACTTGAAATAATAGCAGGGCGTGGTGACCAGATTCCAGTCAGCCTGTTCCCTGTGGATGGCAGCTACCCGGTTGGAACAGCGGCCTATGAAAAACGTAACCTTGCACTGGAAGTGCCTGTTCTCGATGACGCCTTATGCAGTCAATGTGGTAAGTGTCCATTAGTATGCCCCCATGGAGTAATTCGTAGCAAGGTGTTTGATGAGTCAAACTTGAAGACAGCTCCAGCCACATTTAAATCAATGCCAACCAAAGGCAAGGATTTTAGCGATAAGCTGCATATCACCTACCAGGTATCTGTTGAAGATTGCACCGGCTGCGGCCTGTGTGTAGATATA
>JBFHVK010000402.1:0-2496 GCA_041589615.1 Gammaproteobacteria bacterium
CGATACCGGCGGCTCAATTCGCCAGCCTGCTTCATTTTGCGGAATCACCGGTTTAAAACCCACCTATGGACGAGTCTCCCGTTACGGCATGATTGCCTTTGCCTCCAGTCTTGACCAGGCAGGACCGATGGCGCAAAGCGCAGAAGACTGTGCACTGTTATTAAATGCCATGTCGGGATTCGATCCAAAAGATTCCACTTCGCTTGAAAAAGATGTGCCTGACTATACAGCCGATTTGAACAGGCCACTCGAGGGCCTGAAAATTGGCCTGCCCAAAGAATATTTCGGCGAAGGCCTCACTGAGGAAATCAACACAATCATTCAAAGCGCGATAGATGAATATAAGTCGATGGGCGCTGAAATTATCGACATCAGCCTGCCCAATACTCATCTGGCTGTGCCTGTATATTATGTGGTCGCTCCGGCAGAGTGTTCTTCAAACCTGTCTCGTTTCGATGGCGTTCGTTTTGGTCACCGTTGCGAAAACCCGACTGATCTTGAAGATCTCTACAAGCGCTCGCGCGGTGAAGGTTTTGGTGAAGAAGTTAAACGACGCATCATGGTGGGCACCTATGCTTTATCCGCCGGTTATTACGATGCCTACTATATTAAGGCACAGCAACTTCGCAGAATGATTTCTGACGACTTCAAACAGGCTTTTGAAAAAGTCGATGTCATTATGGGGCCTGCAGCGCCTGAAACGGCTTTCAATATCGGCGAAAAAACAGGCGACCCGATTTCTATGTACCTGTCAGATATCTATACCATTGCGGTAAACCTTGCCGGCCTTCCCGGCATGAGTGTACCCGCAGGTTTTAGCCAGGACATGCCTGTTGGCCTGCAGATTATTGCCAACCATTTTGATGAAAGCCGATTATTAAACGTCGCACACCAGTACCAGCAGAAAACTGACTGGCACAGACAGATCCCGGAATCATTTAAGTAAAAATTAATTTCGCTATGCATACAGCCACAAGCGCATACCAGATATAAACAAAGAGGCATTCTTTATGGAATGGGAAACCGTTATCGGTTTAGAAATACACGCACAGTTGCGTACTAAAAGTAAAATTTTCTCCTCCGCATCTACAGCCTATGGTGCCGAGCCCAACACGCAGGCATGCGCAGTCGACCTGGGATTACCCGGCGTCCTGCCCGTAGTTAATGCAGAAGCCATACGCATGGCAACAAAATTTGGTCTTGCGACGGGCTCTCGAGTCAGCAAGCATTCTGTATTTGCACGTAAAAACTATTTTTATCCCGACCTTCCAAAAGGCTACCAGATTTCACAAATGGACCTGCCGATTGTTGCTGAAGGCAACATCGATATCGAACTCGAAGACGGTAGCAAAAAAACCGTAGGCATCACCCGCGCACATCTGGAAGAAGATGCAGGTAAATCACTTCACGAAGATTACCATGGCATGACCGGCATCGACCTGAATCGTGCAGGCACACCATTACTGGAAATTGTTTCTGAACCAGATATGCGCTCTGCCAGGGAAGCTGTTGCCTATATGAAAAAAATTCATTCACTGGTTCAATACCTGGAAATATGTGATGGCAATATGGCAGAAGGATCTTTCCGCTGTGATGCGAATGTTTCTGTCCGGCCAAAAGGCCAGAAAGAATTTGGTACACGCGCCGAACTGAAAAATATCAATTCATTCCGCTTTGTGGAACGCGCTATAAACATCGAAGTAGAGCGCCAGATTGACCTGCTGGAAGACGGCGGTGAAGTCGTACAGGAAACACGTCTGTATGATGCTGATAAAAATGAAACACGTTCAATGCGTTCCAAGGAAGAAGCCAATGACTACCGTTACTTCCCGGACCCTGACCTGCTACCTGTTATTCTCGACGATGCTTATATCGAAGCTGTTCGAAGTACACTGCCAGAATTACCTGCAGAAAAAGCGGCTCGATTTGCGAATGATCTTGGCCTCAGTGAATACGATGCCAGCATTCTCACGGCCTCACGTGAAATGGCCGATTACTTTGAGGCAGTCGTCAATGAATCAGTCGATGCCAAACAGGCTGCCAACTGGATGATTGGTGATGTCGCGGCTCGCCTCAATAAAGACGATATCAGCATTACTGAATGCCCGGTTAGTGCAACTCAACTTGCAGGCATGCTGAAGCGCATCGAAGACAATACGATTTCCGGAAAAATTGCCAAGGATGTATTCAACAGCATGTGGGCTGGCGAAGGTGATGCCGATACTGTTATTGAGAAGAAAGGCCTGAAACAGATCACTGATGACTCCGCTATCGAAGCTATCATCGATGAAGTCATTGCCAGTAGCCCTAACCAGCTGGAGCAGTATCGCTCAGGCAAGGATAAACTATTTGGCTATTTCGTTGGCCAGGTAATGAAGGCTTCACAGGGCAAGGCCAATCCTGCACAGGTGAATAAAATTCTTAAACAGAAACTGGACGCATAAGTTTAATGCCAGACAACGATCTGCTTCATCGATTTGTTATCGAGAAAACGCG
>JBFHVK010000403.1:0-2493 GCA_041589615.1 Gammaproteobacteria bacterium
CCGAACCCACTAGAATACTTGCTACTAATCTCATTAGAAACAAATGCTGTAGTGGCAATGCTGGTATCGCTATCCCCTACTGATGGGGTAGGCGCTTTAGGGTCTCCAGTGAAAGTGGGAGATGCGAGAGGGGCTTTTAGTGCTAAGGCTGATTGAGTTTCTGTGTCTAGCTCTTGAACAGCACCTTGGACAGTTGTTGCTGCAATTGTCCCTGCCGGTGTAAACGGTACAGTCGATGCAGTGGGGAGACCCGCGATGGCAGCTTGAACATCTGTAAGCCTTGCAGCATCACTGCCAGCAATGGGGGCTGGTAGGTTGTAGATGCGCTTACTGTTAACATCCACATCATCTTCTAGAGTGTTAGGTTCTCCATCAGGGTTGTCCCGATAGAACACCTTATTCTGAAACTCTAGCTCAATTTTGTTAAAGTTATCGTTAATCTTGCTGAGGTCGTAACCTCCAGCTACTTCATCTAGGACAATTTTAGCCATTCTTATTTCCGTATAGTCTTACAATGTCTGCAGAGAATTCCTCTTCAGCCCTAGCGAGAAACTTCTTCTCTCTTTCAACTTCAGCCTTTGTTGGTCGTCCTGCTCCTCTAGATTCCCATCCTCTATCAGCTAGCCACTTAGCTGCTTGAAACCCACCTTCTGTGGCATTCTGGATAGCAGCCTTAATGCCTTGGCAGCGAAGCATAACCTCTAGCTCCTCTCTCCATTCCATAATGTGACCCTTAAGAGCTTTGTTCTCGCAAATACGCTGCCAGTGTCTCCACCCTAGGAGATGCTCTTTAGCAAAGGAATATTCAGTTGGATCAGCGCATTCTAGGTAGAGCCTTTTAAGAGAAGGATAAATCTTACCATTATAATCATGGTCATCCTCTTTAAGAGTGTACACTGCCTTATCAGAATATCCAATCTCTAAGAATAAACTCTGAGTCATGGGCTTACCCATGCTATCTACAAAATCTGCTTTAGTAATCATTTAAATCCCAAAGAACGTACCGAACAGAGTGGTGATGAGTGCTGTTAGCGCAGTAGACCCAACTAGATATTGAAGCCTCTCTGTTCGTCTAACAGACTCTTCAAGCCGGATAAGCCTCTCTCTATCCTTCTCAAGATAAGCCACCTTCTCTGCTGTTTTATTATTCAAAGCAATTAAATTAGCGAGTCGTTCATCAACTACAGCCAGTTTGGCTACTGTCTCCGTCAACCTATCTAATTTACCTTCAATTCTCAATAGTCTGTCTTCTGACATCTTACCAAACCTGATAACTCATGAATGCAACTCCTCATATCATTTATGCATTAATTTATAGAATGCGGCGTTGCCGCACATAATACTCCAATTTAAGTGCCGAAGGCATTAAGGAATAAATCTTACGAATTCTTCTTACGTATTAATTCTGGAACTACTGGCTGGCTGTAGCGAAGGGGGTGGATTGTTAGGATTTCTAGGAGAAATTCAAGAGGGTCAATGCACTACAGAAAGACCCCCCTATCCCCCCGGCTCCCCTAGCGGCTGGCTGGCACATTTCTTGCTTGCCCCTTACGCGTAAGGCTTACGGGCATACTTCTTGCTTGCGCTCTAGCTCATCTAGCTCATGTATATGACCTAGCTCACCTGGCATATATGTATGAGATAGATCAGCTAGGTGATAGGGGTGAAATTCCCCCCTCCGCCTTCATTCAGCAATATTCATGCCAGATTCTTGCCATTCACACATATTTATTCTTGTCAATCTACCACCTTCGTCTATTAGCAAATCCCTAATATGCCCGCTAAGGCCCTTTATAGCCCTTCTGAGCCGTTTTATACCCTTGCCTATACCCTAGCCTAGGCTCGTTGTCATACGTGGATTCTAGCTTTTCCCTTTATATATCAATGCCTTACGGCACATAATATGCAGATGCGATTTGCTAATATTCCCCATTGCAATTTCCTATCGCATTTCCTCAATTCTTAGGCTTGAATACTATCATCATTTAGTCTATCGCGTGCGTACGCGCATGATGCGCACGTGCGCTAGCGCGTGCATGCCTGCGTATACGTGCGTATGTACGCGTGCCTGCGCCTGCGTATGCGCATATGCGTATGCGTGCGCACTCGCCCTCAGACAATCGTAATATCCTCAGAGCCCCCATAGGCATTCCCTATCAATTTTCAATTTCGTTGTACTGTTTCCCCTATCGAAATGAGAGGATAGTTCATCCCATCGGCAAGCCAACAGGCAAGCCGAAAATCTAGACCCGAAAGTCTAGTGGTTGTGACGACAAGCGAGTCCTGCAGGATGGGATAGCGAGCAAGCAACTAAGCATAGGGAGTAGTAAAGCGTCCCGTGATGTTTGACAGCGAATCGACTGTCAGGTAATCTGCAGTTGTAGTTGAGGTTCATTAACAACTCGGGTAGCTGGCAGCAAGGCAAGCGCTAATGCCGCGCATAGGGAGAATTACGTCCCGATGCAAGGTAGCATGAAAAAAGTGTTTGACAGC
>JBFHVK010000404.1:0-2491 GCA_041589615.1 Gammaproteobacteria bacterium
ACCCAGCTGACCTTGATTCTTTTTGACATGAGACAAGCCTTCCAGTGCTTGGTTCACACCCAGGTACTGATGATACTTAGCGATGATTTTGATGGTCTCTTTGGCCTTCACGTAAAGTGTAAAGTTCTCAACCAAATCGAGTAAACGATGCTTATCGCACGTGCCCCTGAGCACCACTTCTAAACTGACTCTGCGGGGCTCCTTCTCACTCTCTATTTTCTTCCATTCGGCAAAGTGTTCCCACTGGCTGGATACCGTGCCCATTTTTGACTGCACACCGTTGGATAACACGATCAATTGATTAAACCAGAACAAGTGCGGGATGGTATTACGGTAGTCTTTAAGGTTACTGCTGTAGGCTTTGATCAGATTGGTATGACTGGATTTCAGCTCGATAAACACCAGGGGTAAACCGTTTACAAAGCCGATCAAATCAGGTCGGCGTGTTTCGATCTCACCCGTGATAAAAAGCTGCGAACACAAGAGAAAGTCGTTGTTGGTATAGTCCGCCCAGTCGATGACCTGAATGGTGACATACTCATCGTCATGATGGTCGTTGGCTTCGTGAGATTTAACCTTTACACCTTCACGAATTAGACGATAGCACTGTTCGTTTGCCGCAATCGGGCTCATGGAAGATCGGTCCCGAGCTAACTCTTCTATGGCCGCGTTAATATCTGTCGCAGAACAATTTGGATTGAGCCTTGTCAGCGCCGCACGAAGGCGTTGCACCAGAACAACTTCAGAGCGATTTTCCCGGCCGAGCCAAACCTTACCACCATCTTGATCTGTTTGTGCGGAATGAAAGACACCAAAGCGCTCATCAAAGCAGTTTAAGGTTCCCTTTATGTCAGGATACCTGTCGCGTCATTTAATTTACCCTAAACCTAGATAAAGGGCGATTGGAATGACAAATGAATCGGTACTCTCAGGAGAGAAAAGAAGCCATCCTTCGTAAAATGATGCCCCCTTCAAATACTTCAGTAAGTCAGTTGGTAAAAGAAACAGGCATCTCAGATGTAACCTTGTATACTTGGCGAAAACAAGCCAGGAAAGAAGGATTAGTCGTGCCCGGTGATGGAAAGAATGCAGAGGATTGGTCCTCTGAAGACAAGTTTGCAGTGGTATTGGAAACAGCCACATTAAGTGAAGCAGAATTGGCGGAGTATTGTCGAAAGAAAGGCTTGTATGCAGAGCAGATTACAGCCTGGAAGTTGAGCTGCCTTTCAGCCAATAAATCTCAGGCTCAGCAGGAAAAACAGTTACAGGAACAGCGTCGTCAGGATCAAAAGAAAATCAGGCAGCTCGAGAAAGAGTTAAAGCGTAAAGAAAAAGCGTTGGCCGAAACAGCTGCATTGTTGGTGCTAAGAAAAAAAGCCAATGCGATCTGGGGGGACGACCAGGAAGATTAATCAGTATCTCAGATCGCAAAACAGCAACACAACTGATTGAAGATGCAGTTATCAACGGTGCTCGCAAGTTCAAAGCGTGTGATGAATTAGGAATCTGTATTCGTACTTATCAGCGCTGGAATGATAATGGCTATCTTGTAGAAGATGGACGGGTGCACGCTGTTCGCCCGTCACCTGCGAATAAGCTAACGCAGCAGGAGCGAGAACAGGTATTGGCGGTGACTCGCCAGGACGAGTACAAAAGCCTGCCACCGAGTCAGATCGTGCCAGCACTGGCTGATAAAGGTGAATACATTGCTTCAGAGGCGAGTTTTTACCGCATATTGCATGAAGACAAGCAGCAGAATCATAGAGGAAGAAGTAAAGCGCCTGAGTCAAAACAACAAAGCACGCATATCGCGACAGGCCCTAATCAGGTCTACTGTTGGGATATTACCTGGTTACCTGGCTCAGTGAAGGGCTTTTACTTTTTTCTCTATCTGATACTGGATGTATTCAGCCGTAAAGTGGTTGGCTGGGAGGTTCATGAAAAAGAGTCAAGTGAACATGCGGCGGCACTAGTGCGCAGAACATATTTGCGTGAAGGTTTGGGTGCTCACCCATTAGTACTGCATTCAGACAACGGCAGTCCCATGAAGGGTTCGTCGTTAATGGAGACGTTGTATAAATTAAATGTGGTGAGTTCGTACAGTCGCCCTCGCGTGAGCAATGACAATGCTTATGCGGAGTCGATATTCAGGACATGTAAATATCGACCCGATTACCCAAGTAAAGGGTTTTTTGATATTGATAAAGCACGAGCCTGGGTTTTGGAATTTGTGAGGTGGTACAACTACAAGCACAAACATAGCGGGTTGAAGTTTTTATCACCGATTGAGCGTCATAACGGTCTCGATGAAACCATTATGCAGAAACGCAAAGCGGTTTATGAAGCAGCCAAGTCGAGAAACCCTAACCGCTGGAGTCGTAATACAAGAAACTGGGACTTACCGGAAATGGTGTGCCTTAACCCAGATAAGCAGTATGAGAATTTAAGAAAAGCTGGGTAGTCGACGCGACAGGTGACTTGAAAAACGCCG
>JBFHVK010000405.1:0-2484 GCA_041589615.1 Gammaproteobacteria bacterium
GCAGGCGGTTGATCTCTTCGCCAATATTGATTTCAGTATCATCACCGACATAACGAAGCTCTTCAATTTTGGCTTCCAGCTCGGCGATAGGTTGTTCAAATTCCAGAAAATTTGGATTCATTATTATATTACTAACGGTTTACCCAGTGTTTCAGGGCATGACAATAAATTCAGGCGCTAATGATAACCTGCTATGCACGACTAACCAAGCAACCTGACATGATAAAAGCTCATTCTGGCAGAAAATGCAGAAGATTTCACAGCAGAATTTAGCGCTAGAGCCTCGCAAAATCAAATACAGCGACTATTCTTACAATATAAAACCTCACACCTCGTGGGCTGATAAAAACAGTGTCACATATAATTACTGGTTACTAAGCTATTGTATACAGGTACCGCAAAAGATAAGGAACAACAAACATTGCATAAGGATATAGAGGCCCCCTCAGCGGGTAATATCATTATCGCTGATGATGACCCTGCGATACTCTTACTACTTCGTCATATACTGGTCACAGAGAACTATGATGTAACTGAGGTAAGTTCTGGCGTTGAAGCTATAGAACTCTGCCGTGAATATCATTACGATCTGGCAATCTTTGATCTGGTCATGCCCGGGCTTGATGGCATAGCTGCCTGTAGGGAAATTACCTATCAGGTTGCCAACCCACCACCAGTACTGATTATTACCTCACTCGACGATGACGCCTCGGTCGTTAGTGCCTTCGATGCCGGCGCAATAGATTATGTGACAAAACCAATAAACTGGTCAGTATTCAAACAGCGCGTCAAGCGTATTGTAGAGGGCGAACAGAATCGCCAGAGAGTAAAGAAACTCGAATTTCACGATGTGCTTACTGGCCTGCCTAACCGGGCCCTGCTACTTGACCGACTCGAGTCTGCCATTAACCGTGCACACCGTAATGATAGCCTGGTCGCGTTAATGATGGTTGATATTGATAACCTTAAACTGATCAATGAAACACTGGGGCACCATAATGGTGACAAGCTCATCCAGTCTGTCGCAAACCGACTTAACAAATCTATTCGCGAGACCGACACACTATCCCGTAGCGGTGGAGACGAGTTTAATCTGGTAATAGAAAACCTTCATAACCTGGAAGATATCGGCCTGCTGGCCGCCAAATATTCCAGCACTATCGAGCACGAGCTAACCATACAGGATCAGCAGATTCATATTAAGGCAAGCATAGGTATCAGTGTTTATCCTCAGGATGGTACCGATATTGGTAGCCTGTTAAGCCACGCAGATGCAGCGCTGTACCGCGCAAAAGAAATGGGGGGTAATGTCTATGAGTTTTACCTGCCTGAATTAAGCAAAAAAGCCAAACGCCGCCTCACTCTGGAAAACAACCTGCGCAGGGCAATAGAAGAACGCCAGCTGTTGGTTTACTACCAGCCTAAAATAGACCTTAACAATAATGTGGCAAGTGGAATGGAGGCGCTGGTTCGCTGGAACCATCCGGAGCACGGCATTATACCTCCCGACGAATTTATCCCTATTGCTGAGGAAACCGGCCTGATCATACAACTTGGCCAGATAGTCATAGAAGATGCCTGCCAGCAATTTAAACAGTGGCAGGATGCTAATTATCCAGTGACCAATATCTCGATTAATGTCTCTGCTCGCCAGTTCAAGGAACAGGATCTGGTTGGTCTTTTGTCAGACATGCTCAGTCGTTACCAGCTAAACCCTCAGCATATTGAGCTTGAGTTAACAGAAAGTACTCTACTCAAACATGAGAATCATGCTGAATCCAAGTTAAATCAGCTCAGTAAAATGGGTGTGATCATATCCATCGACGATTTTGGAACCGGTTATGCTTCTTTATCCTATCTTAAGCGCTTACCCATCGATGTACTGAAAATTGACCGCTCGTTTACCGATGGCATCCTGAAGGATGCTGATGACATTGCGATTGTTAATGCTATCGAGGGTTTGGCACGTGGACTTGGACTGAAGCTCGTTGCAGAAGGTATCGAAACAGAAGAGCAGCTGAAAAAAATAAAATCAATGGGTATAGACTTTGGCCAGGGCTATCTATGGAGCCCTCCCCGTCCTGCAGATGAATATGGCACGCTACTGGATAAACTTAATAACAGAAACAGTTAGTACTTGATTGTATTTACTGGGTAACCGGCATACCCATCAAAGGCCATAGAATACCAACAGCCAGGGCTACAACTGCCATTAAAACCACACTAGCCGGAATTCCCGCCATAAAAAATTGCCCCGTAGTAAATTGTTTCGAATCATAAGCAATAGCATTTGGTGCTGCCCCTACCAGCAACAGGAATGGACAGGCTGAAACAATTAATGCTGAATACAGAATGACATCTGGCGAAACTCCCAGATAAGGTGCGATCACCAGTGCAACCGGAAGTGAAATAGCAATTGCAGCAACATTCATAATGAAGTTTGTCATTATCATCACAAAGAATGAAATCCCGATTACAAATATA
>JBFHVK010000406.1:0-2479 GCA_041589615.1 Gammaproteobacteria bacterium
AGTAATCAATGTTATGTTTTCAAATACCTGATATGTAACCCAAGTCACTAAGGCTATTGTCCATATCAATATGAATGAAGATGCCACCCTGTACTTGAAAATCAATTCACTCATAATTCACCCCACGAAAGCCAAAGAATTGCGTACTTCGTCCCAGGGGAAATGCTGCCCAGGATCATATTTTTTTGCACCTTTTTTATCAGGGTAAAACTTATTCCATTCAGCTCTAACATAATCATGACCCTGAATATTCTCAACCGGAAACCTGTATTCTGTGATCATCTTTGCCAGCATTAGCTTCAGTGTGGCAATCTGGTTTTCAGTGTAATCAAAATCCTTGCCGCCCATTAGCTCAATGCCTATAGTCCAGTTATTGCATCGATCACGGCCATTCATGCGGCTTTTGCCAGCGTGATAAGCTGCTTTTGGCAATGGCACTATCTCAATAGGAATGCCATCACGATCAATCAGGTAATGCGCCGAAACTTTGTATTCTTTGAATATCCACAAGATAGAATCAAGATTGAACGGATCTTCAGGGCTGACATTCGCCGCGCTGATAAAGTGGATAATAGCACCATCAATACTACTCATATCCTTCTGTGAGTAGCAGTTTTTCGGCAGGTGCATTATCTGGCTATTCATGTTTATTTTTATCCCAGGTCGCAACCCTTCCAATTAAAATTGTTTTGTGAATATCATCAACTCTGCCATGAACATCTTTAATATCTTTTGATAATGTTTCAAAATGCTTATCTATATGCTTTGCAACTTCCTTATGGCAATCTGCAAGCTCATCTTTTGTGGCATAATATGTGCTTTTGTTTTTCAGGTCTTTTACATCATCAATAAAACCAAGGCCTAGCCATCTTAATAGCTTCCATAGAAGATAACCGATACCAATTGCAACAGGTATGGAATATTCTTTAAGATGAATCATTGCCTTAACTGTATATTGCATTAATAATGACGAGCTATCTGCATCAGGCACTACTTCAATATCCCCACCCAGAAAGAACAGCTGTTAGAACTGCGCCACTAAAAGTGCCAGCACAATATAATTCAAACAAATTATCATCATCCAAAGCATTCACTGGTATTTTTATAAGCTTTGAATTAGCGGCTATTGTATTTGTTGAACTTGATACCTGTGAATATACAGTTGATGTTTTTGATATCGCCCCAACAGCTAAAGAGCTGCCGCCTTTTCTACTGTACAGGGTATGGGTTACAATAACGCCGGTGTTTGTAGCCTCATGATACAAACTAACTTCGATCCATTTTGCAGTTTCTGGCACATTATCAAGCTCATTCCATATAACAGCTGCCGTGCTGCCTGTTCTGCCGTATGTTGTCCACGCCGCGGAAACGGCAAAACTAGCAGTTCCAGTAAGCTCCTGCAAAACACTTTTATAATCTGGTGGAATACTTTCATTGTCGGCCCTTAATATACTCAACTTCGCAGAAGAAATACCAGAATCCAATGTGCCTGAATCATTTATTACATTGATGGTTGTATTAGGTGCAGAATAGCTACTGCTTTCTATTGTTGAATAAACGATGCCGCCAGTGTTTTGTGTTTTTAACCTTCTGTTAGCATGAAATTCAGCTGTAACATCAGTTGCCACTGTAAATGATGTAGCTGATACAAATGTGGGTGTATATTCAAACGGCCATTCCGAGCCGCCATCATCCATATCATTTATAAAAGCCTGTGCTGCTGTACCAAAGCCAAGCGTAGTAAGAGCCGTGCTTGCATCAGGATCATCAATCAATGTTTCGCCAAAAGATGATACAGTGATTGCGCCTGCAACAAATGCTTCTACATTCTGAAGGCCTGTTAAATCAGCACGCCATTGCAGATACTTGCCTGATTCTGGATCTGGAATCACCAGGTCGCTTGATGTAGTTGATGACGGTAGTCGCAGCATTCGATCTATTTTTTCCTGCTGCTGCTGTACCACCATTATCAATCGATCCATCGCCTTCTCTATATTTTCAGAGAAGAACGCGCCTTGATTTCTAAGATCAGTTAATTGCGTAAGTGGGTTTACACGTCTGATAGTTAGCTTTTCGCCGGTTGCAAGTGGTGACCCTGTAACCGGATAAGTAACATCGCCACCTGAATCACTGCCAACACCAGAAACCGTGTAATCGGTAGACAGAACAAGCGTTGTTTCACTGCCATCAGTAGCCGTTTTAATGACTTCTATTTCAGTATTGGCGTATATCTTGAAGCCGTAAGAAAAAACAGTTGTTGAATCATTGCCAGAATACGGCCCTGATTTGTAGGATTCACTGCTGATAGTCATGGTGCATAACTCGTATTTAATTATTCTAAATTAAACCACGCATCAGCACGCATGAACTTGAATCGCAATTAGTCTTTTTCTGGCCCGAAACCTGCCTGTTTTATCAGCTTCAGCATATCAGCATTATCATCAACAGCATCTTCTATGCCAAATATTGTGCGGTTTAT
>JBFHVK010000407.1:0-2474 GCA_041589615.1 Gammaproteobacteria bacterium
AGCTGTTTTTATCCCGGAAGATGACCGTGGAACCCTGTGTATTTCATCACAGGTAGGTTGTGCGCTGGACTGCAGTTTCTGCTCCACTGCACGCCAGGGATTTAGCCGTAACCTGACAGTCGCAGAAATCATTTCACAGGTATGGATGGCTAGTCATTTACTTGATGAAGAAAAGAAACCAGGGCGCAAGATTACTAATATTGTCCTGATGGGCATGGGTGAACCATTACTGAATTTTGAAAATGTCATGAAAGCAATCGACATCATGATGGATGACTTTGCCTATGGTATAAGTAAGCGTCGTGTTACGGTGAGTACGGCTGGTGTTGTACCTGCAATGGACCGTCTTGCTGACCGTCATGATGTGCAACTGGCAATTTCACTGCATGCAACTCGTGATGATTTACGTGATGATCTGGTGCCTATCAATAAAAAATATAAACTGAATGAATTGCTGGAAGCCTGTCGTCGCTTTATGGCAAAGCGTTCTCCACGTTCACGCCTGACTATCGAGTATGTTATGCTGGCAGGAGTGAATGATACAAAACAGGATGCAGAAGAACTCATTAAAATCCTGGATGGTATCTCTGTGTTAATAAACCTGATACCTTTCAATCCGTTTCCGAACTCCGGTTATAGCACTTCATCAAATAATGCAGTGCGTCGCTTTCAGGATGTATTGATGCAGGCCGGTTTAACTACAGTTATTCGTAAAACTCGCGGAGATGACATAGATGCTGCCTGTGGTCAGCTGGTAGGTAAGGTAGAAGATAAAAGTCGAAGACAACAAAAATTCATAAAACCCAGACTTGGAATGAATACATGATGCATATCAGACAGTGGTTAATTGTTTTTTTAGTAAGCACAATTGTCGCCTGTGGAGGGCAGAATTCCCGTCCTTCTGATCGTCAGAAAAAAGATAGGGAAGCAGCTGTACTAAATGTTCAGCTTGCATCGGGTTATATCCGAAGAGGTAATCTGGAGGTAGCCAAGGCAAAACTGCTTAAGGCTATCGAGCACGATGAATACTATTTGCCAGCCTATACAACCATGGCAGTTCTGATGAATATGCTTGGAGATTACGAACAGGCTGAAAAGTACTATAGAGAAGCTCTGGATATCAATGTCAACGATCCTGATCTGCATAATAATTACGGCACCTTCCTGTGCAACCACGGCAAGTTTGAAGAAGCAAAAGAGCAATTTAATATTGCGCTAAGAAACCAGTTCTATGTAACTCCGCAAGCGGCTCATTCTAATTTAGGATATTGTATGATGCAGGGTGATAATCCTGATTATGCAGTGGCAGAGAAGCATTTACGTAAGGCACTTGAAAAAGACCCTAATATATCATCCGCGTTACTGGCAATGGGTGAGCTCGGTCTTGAGACGGGTAAATTCCTCATGTCTCGTGCCTATATGCAGCGTTATCATGCACAGGCAAAACCCGATGCACATAGTCTCTGGATTCAGATTCAGGCAGAGTATGCACTGGGTGATCGAGATTTCTTTGTGAAATTATCAAGAGAATTATTAAAATTATTTCCTGAATCAGACGAAGCCAAAAAGGTCATGAGGTTGCCGAATAAATGGTAGATGTTAACTCGACAACTGAAGCTGCAGGCAGTGAAGTTGATGATTTACTACAGAAAGCAGAGTTTGGGGCACAGCTCAGGCAGGCACGTGAGCAGGCCGGTTTATCGGTAAGGGATGTTGCTGAAAGGCTACTCATATCAGAGGATATCATCAGGGCAATTGATAATTCACGTTCAGATTTGTTGCCCGCAGCGACATTCACCCAGGGCTATATTCGCAGTTATGCGCGTATTCTTAACGTAAACGCAGATTCAACTATTAATGCCTATAACCAGGTGATCCCTGAAGCTAAGCAAATTCTAACACCGCACTCGGTGTTGCCAGCCAGAAAAACGTCACCCGGCCAGATGTTCATTCGCCTACTGATGATAGCGCTTGTAGTTGGGATAGCGGCTGTCTTTTTCTGGATATATGATAGTGGCTACAAGTTGCCTGAGATACCGTCTGTAATATCTCCTGACTCAAAAGATTTTCCAGATGTGCGTATGCAGGAAGATGAACCATTTACCCAGATGGAAAGTATACCGTCTACAGAAGAGATAGATATTGGCAATGTAGACCCACTACAGCAGTCGATAACTGATTTGCCTGCAGAAGCTGTCTCATCTGGTGATGATTCAGAAATGGTGGCTAAAGATAGTTTGCCAGCTACAGCTGCTGCAGTAGAAATGATAAAAACAGACAGGCTTGTTATATCTGCATTACAGGAATCCTGGTGTGAAGTAACAGATGCTGATGGTGAACGTCTTATCTATCGATTACTGGCTTCTGGTGAAGAAGTCGTTCTGGATGGTAAACTCCCGTTTAAAATATTTCTGGGCAATGCACGTCAGGTTAGAATTGAATTAAATAACACAATCATCAATTTTGATCATCTA
>JBFHVK010000408.1:0-2469 GCA_041589615.1 Gammaproteobacteria bacterium
AAGCTGGCCGCCAATGGGGTATGTAGCATGGAAGATCTGGCTGAACAGGCCGTGGATGAATTACTGGAAATAGAAGATATGACTGAAGAGCGTGCCAGTGCATTGATAATGACAGCCCGTGCACCCTGGTTTGAAAATCAAGATGAAGCAAACCAGTAACACTGGGGGGAGACGACACATATGTCAAAAGTTACAGTCAAGCAGCTCTCTGAAGTGGTTGGAGCACCAGTTGAACGATTGCTCGAGCAATTGAAAGAAGCTGGAATAGATGCAGAGAATGCTGATAGTGAAATAAGTGATGAACAGAAGTTTAAACTGCTGGACCATCTACGTAGTAGCCATGGTAAGAAGGCAGCTGCTTCTGGTGGTAAAAGTAAAATCACATTAAAGCGCAAAACCACATCAGAACTGAGAAGCGGTGGCAGCAAAACCGTTAATGTTGAAGTACGTAAAAAACGCACTATCACCAAGCGTGCTGATGAAGATGATTCAAAAGAACGTGAAAAAGCTGAAATACAACGCCTGATTGCTGAAAAAGAAGCGCGTGAAGCTGAACGCCAGAAGGCTGAAGAAGAAGCCATTCAGCGTTCCAAAGAAGCCGCAAAACAGCGTGAAGAAGAACAGGCAAGACAGGAAGCAGAAGAAAAAGCACGCCTGGAAGCTGAAGCAAAGGCCAAAGACGAAGCGCGTAAGAAACCAGCTGAACCTGAGCCTGTTATCGAGCCTGAAGCTGTTCCTGTTGTTACAGAAGACAAGCATGATAAGGGACGAAAGAAAAAATCTCGTAAGGACGAAGATAAAGACAAGGGTGAAACTCGTTACGGTAGAAAAGAACTGCATGTTGCCTCTGGCAAGAGCGGTGGCCGAAGCAAGAAATCAAGTCGTAAGTCACAGGCGGCTGATAGTGCAGCGAGTAAACATGCATTCGAAAAGCCAGTTACAAAAATTGTATACGATGTAGATGTTCCTGAAACCATCAAGGTGTCAGATCTTGCAGTGAAGATGTCCATGAAGGCAGCCGAGCTGATAAAAGTGATGATGAAGATGGGCGTAATGGCGACCATTAATCAGGTGATAGATCAGGACACTGCCATTCTTATTGTTGAAGAATGCGGCCATAAGGCTATCGCATCTTCGGCTGATGATCGTGAAAACAGCTTACTGGCAACGGCTGGTGAAGAATTAAGCGAAGTTAAGTCGCGCCCACCTGTGGTAACCATTATGGGTCACGTTGATCATGGTAAAACATCACTGCTGGATTATATTCGTGCTTCAAAAGTGGCTTCGGGCGAAGCTGGTGGCATTACACAGCATATCGGTGCTTACCATGTGGAAACTGATAAAGGTGTTATTAGCTTCCTGGATACACCAGGCCACGCTGCGTTTACTGCAATGCGAGCGCGTGGAGCGCAGGCAACCGATATCGTTATTCTTGTGGTTGCTGCAGATGACGGTGTTATGCCGCAGACGATTGAGGCGATACAGCACTCCAAAGCTGCCGGTGTGCCATTGATTGTTGCAGTAAACAAAATTGATAAAGAAGAAGCGGATCCAGATCGTGTAAAAACTGAACTGGGTAGCCATGAAGTCATTCCTGAAGAATGGGGTGGTGATAATATATTCGTTAATGTATCTGCAAAAACTGGCCAGGGTGTTGATGACCTACTAGATGCAGTTAGCCTTACTGCAGAGGTAATGGAATTACAGGCACCTTCACAGGGGCCGGCGCAGGGTATCGTGGTTGAAGCGACGCTTGATAAGGGACGTGGTGTAACGGCGACTGTTCTGGTACAGAAAGGTGCCTTGAAGAAAGGTGATATTCTGCTTGCAGGTCAGGAGTATGGACGGGTTCGTGCCATGTTTGATGAAAACGGCCAGCAGATAGATGTTGCAGGTCCGTCGATTCCCGCAGTAGTCCTTGGCCTTTCTGGTACACCTGCGGCAGGTGACCAGATTCAGGTAATGGCTGATGAGCGAACAGCTCGTGAACTGGCGGACAGTCGCAGTCATAAGGAACGTGATATAAAGTTTGCAGCGCAGCAGCAAGCCAAGCTGGATTCCCTGTTTAGCAACCTTGGACAGGGTGAAGTGAAAATGCTTAACATCCTGCTGAAAGCTGATGTACAGGGTAGTCTTGAAGCCATCCGTGATGCACTGATGAAGATTGCCAAAGATAATGACGAAGTCGATGTAGCAATCGTTGGTTCCGGCGTTGGTGGTATCAATGAAACAGATATCAGTCTTGCCGCGGCATCCAATGCAGTTGTACTTGGTTTTAATGTACGTGCAGATGCGGCAGCGCGTAAATCGGTTGCCGAACGTGGTGTAGATATGCGTTATTACAGCGTTATCTACGACCTGATCGATGAAGTAAAACAGGCCCTGACCGGTATGCTGGATGCAGTATACAAGGAAGAGATTATTGGTCTTGCCGAAGTTAAGGATGTCTTCAAGTCGCCAAAGTTTGGT
>JBFHVK010000409.1:0-2458 GCA_041589615.1 Gammaproteobacteria bacterium
GTGTAGAGGAAGTTTGTCAGAAAATAGATGAAGTTCTGCAAGATCAGGTTTAATTGCTTAGCAAAGATTCAAAGTATTCAATATATTGTTTAACGGTTTGCTTATGTGACATTTTATTTTCAATGACGCTTTTGCTATTCGCTGACAATTGCTGTAGAAGCTCAGGTGAGTCATGTAGTGTACGTACTTTATCAGCGATTGCCTGTGAATCCCTGACTGGAACAATATAGCCATTCTCCTTGTCGTCGATTATTTCCTTGCTACCAGGGTTGGCTGAAGCAATGACCGGCGTACCATATGCCAGTGACTCAAGTATAACCCTTGGTAATCCTTCCCCATCGATAGAAGGTTGTATTAATACATCGCTGGCAGCAATCAATTCAGGAGCATCATTGCGGTATCCAGCAAGATGTATTCTGGATTTCATTTTGCTATTCTCAATCTGGCTTAAGTACGGTTCCTTATCTATTCCTTGTCCTACGAGTAGCAGGTGAAGGTTGTCGATATCAGATAATATACTGGTCGCTTCCAGTAGAACATCCAGGCCCTTATGAGGGCGGGGGTTTATCACGCAGATCGCAGTGAAGTCATTCTTCTGTATGGAAAATTCACTGAGATCTGCAGGCTGTTTATCATACCAGCTTAACTCGTGTCCCTTATATATTGTGATGATTTTTTTATTCTTTAACACTCGTTTCGATGCAACATAATCTTCGACATATTTAGACACACAAATAATGCCATCGACTCGAGGATGTAGCATACCCAGGTAATTGCTCGGGTCATGCCAGTAAAGTCCACTTGCCGTTCCCCTGTAGATGACCAGCTTTACATCCATACCTATACAGGCGAAAGCGGAATTGGGTACGGTGCGCGACTTGGTGGCATACACAATATCGATATTTTTCTGTCTGATTGTCTGTCGAATGAGTCGAATTGTTTTCAGGCTCAGCTTGTATTTCGGTGGGCTATGTATAACCTCGATGCCATGCTGTATAAAGCGTGGAATATATTCGCGATTTTTGTCTGTGATAATCGTCAGATTATGCCCGGCTTTTGCCAGGCTAATATAAATTTCAAGCTCAGGCCTGAGGCTACTATAAGAGCCTCCTGACGGTGGCAATATCAGCAGATTCATATGTTAGCTGTAATCCTGATAGGATTTTTCTTCTACGATGTCTGATTTAAGATGCAGGTTGATACGTTTTTTTACATCTGCCCGTTGGTCGTTCGTTACATAAACGCTGCGAGCGAGCTCTATAAAACGCTCTGTGAATCGTTTGTTTCGTTCTTCATCACGAATATCGTCTTCAATATCCCATAATGATTCATTGATGGATTTGAGTTCGCTTCGCATGGCTGTGAGATCATCATCTTCATTCACCGAGTCAGACCATACCTTATTGAGCATCTCCAGCTCTTTATTTACATTAGCTTTTTTTTCGGCAGACTCAATGCGCTCAGATTTAATTTCAAGAATAGTGATTTTATCCAGGAGTTCGCCGGGTGAAATTGGGATCAGAATTTGTTTCATATTTTTTCAGGCTATCAGTTTGTAGTTCGATCGACTTGTAATGCATTATAAAGGATTTTAGGGCAGGGTCTGCAATAATTTGGAAATTGCCGCTATTTTATCGAAGTGTATCAAATTGTTGCTTGAAACCAGTTGTATGAAGGAGGCAACATATGGGCATTCTGATTGTGAAATAGATTGATCGAGCTAAAGCTTGCTGGATTTAATCACCATCATCTTTTTAATCTGCATATCCTCAAAGGTGTGTGGAATGCCACCAACGCCAAGGCCTGAATGGCGTAACCCGGCAAATGGCATCCAGTCGACCCGGAACGCAGTAAAGTCATTGATCATTACAGCGGATGCATTCAGCTGACGATAAGCATGCATCGCGGTATCCAGGTTACGAGTGTAAATAGCGGCCTGGAAGGCAAAATCCAGTGAATTTGCACGTCGAATGGCATCATCAATATCATCATAACTGTATACACAGACGACGGGACCAAATATTTCCCTGCAGCTCACATAGCTATCTTCAGCTGGATCGAGTAAAACCGTCGGAGAGTAGCAGCTATCAGAAAGTTTTCCGTTACCGGATATTTTTTCTGCGCCAGACTCTACGGCCTGCCTTACCCATTCATCAATACGATCTGTTTCTGCATGTCGAATCAATGGGCCGATATCGGTTTTGTCGGAGCAGGGGTCACCTACCGTCATAGCCACCCCAAGTGCAGCGATCTCCTCGGCGACCTTGCGTGCGATGCTACGTTCTGCGTAAATACGCTGCACCGATACACACACCTGACCGGCGTGATAAAAGCCACCTTTCGCCAGCATCGGCAGGGCACTATCCAGGTCAGCATCTGCTTCGACAATGACCGGTGCCGCACCGCCATGTTCCAGTGCACAGCGTGCCCCCGGGGCAAGCCTCGAACGCAGCATCCA
>JBFHVK010000410.1:0-2457 GCA_041589615.1 Gammaproteobacteria bacterium
AAATCTCTGACAAGCAAGCCGGATATATTTACCCGCAGGAATAACACCAGACAAAACATCATCAGCGTATTTTTTAGCAATCGAAGTGTATAGCTTTTTGCCTTGCGGCTCGTCTTGAGCTTGTCGAATCTGGGTGACTTGCTTTTGTTTCGGTGCTGGTGCTGGAGTGCTATCAGCTTCTAAGTCTTGTTTCTCTGCACGCATGGCAAGATACGCAATCACCTCTTCATGGTCGGCGTCTATCTTCTTACCGACAAATGCATTAGGGAATTGCTTAGATGCCACGCGGGTTATCGTTGCGGGATTAACTCCTGCAATGCGTGCGAGCTGTGATTTACTTACTAAATTATTCATAAAAAAGGCGGGTAGGATGGGATTCGAACCCAAAGAACGCCATTACCTCGGCCATTAGCACCATGACCTCGACTTTGCGGCTGCGAAGGCTGGCCGCTTTCACTGGTTGCCAAATAGGTGCATATCCCAGCTCTACCCATAAAATCAAAACCTAAAATTTGCATGCAAATATTATAACTTTTGCATGCAAATTTAGCAAGTTAAAACAATTCTTCGTACACGAACCTAAGCGCACCAGATGCCGCATCGTTATTAGCAATACTATTCAAAACGAAGTAGCTAACAGTACCAGAGGGAACGCCAGTGCGTAGACCATCAGCAGAGAATGATGACGATGACGCATTGCCTTGACTATCAGAAACAACACTAACCCCATCAATTGGCAGATCTGTTGTACTGAATATTCCAGACCCTACCGCGCGTTGAGCTGTAAATCCTGTAACTGGATGAGTTGCATTATTCGGACTAAGGTTTGAATTGATCGGAGTTATGCGGCCCGAGTCAACTAAGGTTCCAGTAAATACAATATTCTCTGTGTGTGGATACACAAGCAACTGTCTGCCACCGGAGCTCAACTCAAAATAACGCTGCAATACATTCAACGGATTAGCAGTTGTGAACTTGTAAACTATCTGGCTACCATTGGGAACGGCTGATATTCTGTCAAAATAACGGAATTGCGCATTCTCTTCGTAGCTAGTTTGCTGTGAGTCAACTGCCAGTCTGCGAGTGCCAAGCTCATCACTAGTGAATAAGTCAGCTGGTAGGCCGTCAGAGTCAGAGATATAACTCGATTGCTGAATAGTAACCAAGCAAGTTTTTGACGTTGTAACGATTGTTGAGGAATCAGAATAGCTTATATAGCGTATCCATACCTCATTGGGATGATTAGTTATTCGATACGTGTTTCCAAGCTGCGTGATTGCTTCGCCGCGGTCAGATTCCAGCGGCTCAGTTGCAGATATGATGATTTCGATTATATCCCCAGCTCTACCGATGTTACGGATCGATACTGGGGCCCCTATGGGAATTGCAGTTAGCACAGACATTGCTGTCCATGTACCGCCTACACTGTAGTTCATGATGATAGCCTCTTTGTGGTTTGAGGCATATTATCATCTATTCTTTATTTGGTGTTAAAACAGACAACTCCAAGTCTCCATCAAGAATAATAACCTTGTTGTCTGGCAATGCACCAATAACAAACTGATTAATTCTAAATGCCGACTCAGCCGATATTTTTCTATTAGCTCGAATAACAATAACGTCGCCAGGATTAACATTGATTTTTTTTATATCTTCAATTTCTATAATCATAAATATACCCTAAATAATTTTATCAAGAAGAGGTGTAACTCTAGTCTGATGATATGTATAGCTATTTATAAACTCTATAGCATGACAGATTTCACTTACTGCACGCGTATACTCTCGGTCGTATCGCTTCTTTGATCGATCATAACAATACATACTTTTGTTCGCAGTTATATCAGCAGCTCTAACGCCGTCAATAGGGCGAACTTTAAGTGCAGCCTTACGTAAATTTAAATACTTTTTTAATAGTGCTTTGTATCCCATTTTAATAACCCTTATAAGTCAGCGAATCCGTTTTTCTTTTCGTTTTTGGGAACTACGATCTTTGTTCGGTCGCTTGGAGTCATGCCGAATCTGCCAAGCAATTGACTTAGCTGTGTGATCTTAGCTGCAGTCATTTCGGTAAAGTCTGTGCGCATCTCATGAATCAATCGACACATCATTTCAAGTGCAATACGATCAGCTTCGCCCAATACGCCGGCATAGGATATTGAAACGACTTCATCCCATATAGCCTGCTCTTGAGTATTCAGGTTTGATCCAGCGCCATTACGAATAGCAGGACCAATACCGCGCGTTGGCGTAGGCTCGTTTCTATTCATGCGTGCCGGATTCTTCTTATCCGTACCCGTTAACTCTTTGATTGCTGTTGGTCTTCGTGGTGCTCCCATAATATATTCTCTCTATTCATTCAAAATACTAAAATGTTTTTCTGAAAATTTAGCAAAATTTCGACGTATTCTTTTAAAGAAAAAAAATTTTAGCCATTATTTCTTTATTATGAATCTT
>JBFHVK010000411.1:0-2419 GCA_041589615.1 Gammaproteobacteria bacterium
CGCAGGGCGACTAGTTTAATCAGGCCAAATGCGCCTGGAAGAAAATGAAGTGCCCTTGCCAGACATTTCATCACTATTTTTAGCTGTTTTCGTGGAGCTTTTTGTTGCTACTTCTGGCTTAGCATCTTTTTTAGATGTTTTTGTTGATGCAGTCACGTTACTCTGTTTTTTGTCTTCTGTGCTCATATGGATTTTCCTCTTCGATAGCGGCATTGGTCGCACACCACAGTTCGATTATTAGCGCAAATTCAAATAATCCATGCATCGATAGCACTCAAACCTGTCGGCACAGGCAATTAAGTCCATGACGAGTCTGAAATTATACTAACGACTATTCTGAATATTTTAGTCTGATTCGACTTTAACAAGCTCATCAAAAAGTGAAGCAATCTTATGATGAAGATCACCCAATTCTGATTCGTTTTCTTCTACATGAATGGTTACATTCACATAGTCTTTGCCAAACCCCATATCAGGGTACAGGCCTTCGCGCTCAGATATTTCTGCAGCAGCATCGAGAAAATCTCTCAGGCTTTCATAGTTCTCAAACTCATAACGCTTTTCAAGGCGTAGAGGCCGATTACGTTCCTGCCAGCTATGCTTCATAGAAATACCCTCTTACTTTCACGCAGTTATTTTTTATGATTACGAATCATTTCTTCAAGTGTTTTCTGGTGTTGAATTTCTTCACCCAGAAGCCCTTCAAAGAACATACGATTATCATTATCGCCTCGAGCAATACAGTGGTTTACCGCCTCTGTATATAAGCCTACAAGTTCCGTTTCGAACTCATAATCATACTGTAATAACTCAACCACATTTTGCCCGAGTTTAACCGGACGCAACTGTGACGCGTTAGGGGCGTACCCCACCGCTAACATGCGGCTTATTATTCGCTCAGCATGCTGCATTTCTTCTTTAGCTTCCTCACTCAACAGTTTAGACATCTCGGCAAGTCCCCAGACATCTACTAACCGTGCCTGTGTGCTATAGAGCTGTACAGCAGAGAGCTCGAGACTGAGCGCCCTGCCGAGATAACCTAGAGTTTGTGAGTCAATACTATTTTGCAACATACAAACGAATATTTAAGTCAGACTGTAACTAAGATAAAGATTAGCCTGCTTTCGCAGGACTAAAATTTATATTACTTAGGCAGTACTGGCTCAACTTCTTTGTGTGGACGCGCAATAATGTGTGCTGCAACAAGACCATCACCAACACGCTCACAAGCATCTGCGCCTGCGCGTACTGCTGCGTTAACAGCACCGGTTTCGCCTCGAACTAAAACAGTAACATAACCGCCGCCAACAAACTCACGTCCAATCAGACGCACTTCTGCTGCTTTAGTCATTGCATCAGCAGCTTCAATAGCTGGTACAAGACCACGTGTTTCAATCATACCAAGTGCAATGCCATAATTTTCGTTGGCCATGGTGTTTTCTCCTATAGACTCAATTAATTAGTTAACTACAACTTTATGTTGTAGTAATTACTTCTTTGCTACGTCAGCTGACAGTACAGGCTCAACTTCTTTGTGTGGACGCGCAATAATGTGTGCAGCAACAAGGCCATCACCAACACGTTCGCAAGCATCAGCACCAGCACGAACCGCAGCGTTAACAGCACCTGTTTCACCACGAACCAGAACTGTTACATAACCGCCACCAACGAACTCACGTCCAATCAGACGTACTTCAGCTGCTTTAGTCATAGCATCAGCTGCTTCGATAGCAGGTACTAAACCGCGTGTTTCAATCATGCCTAATGCGATACCATAATTTTCGTTTGCCATGTTTCTATCTCCTACGTTTGATGTTGATAATGGCTTGTCTTACTTAATTTACAAATTCGTTACAAGGACTGAACCGTTGTACACTTCCCCGTTGACTAACTACCGTCAGCCTCCCAGAAATCAATTATGCCGCCGATGGTCAGGTCCGTAAGGATTCCGAAATCATCAGCTGCCCATCTTGCCGCCGAACCACTTACCACAAAGACCCATTCACCTTCGGGTACGCCAATCTGGTCTATGGCTACTACTCGTTTACCTGCTTTATCTTTCAAAACACGTAAACCAACCTGTCGCAGCTCGTCGATGCGCCTGGTACATACCAGAGGCGCTTCAACCTGCAAAATGTCCACTATTTGGTCTCCGCGTCAGGATCCCAGTGATCAATAATACCGACAATGGTTAGGTCACTCGGATACTCTTTACTACCCGCAGCTTCACGTGCTGCAGAACTACCGACACAAATAACCCAGTCACCGGGGATACAGCCAACAGCATCGACTGCTACCGCCTGTGCACTGCCATCACGTACAACCTGCAAGTGTTTGTGTTCCATTCCTGGAATACGGTTGGTAGATACTAATGGCTTTTCTACCTGACAAATTTTCATCAGTGCGCCTCCGGCTTAGC
>JBFHVK010000412.1:0-2400 GCA_041589615.1 Gammaproteobacteria bacterium
CTGATCATCTTGTCCAGTTGAGACTTGTAAGCCTCACCGATATCAACCGGCAGTCTAATGGCCTTTATTTTCTTTGCTCTGCCGGCGGGTATCTGCTCCAACTGACTTTTTAGTAAATCTTTACTATCCATTGAGCATCCTCTTTAAAAGCCCCTCTCGGGGCTAGTGTGATTTAGTAACCAATTGCAAAGACGTAACCGGTCTGAGTTGATCCGTATTCATCGCCAAACTTAACCGCAAAAGAACCATTTCCGTTAGGGACCGCGATACCGCCAGCTTGCTGACTTCCGCTAAAATCGTTCGGAGTTGCCTGCATACATAAAACGCCGTTAGGAAAATCCTCGTCCCACGTCTTGTAATCGGTTTCGCTTGATGACTCGGTGAACACGCCGAACTTCATAATCAAACCGTTTGGAAGGATTACGCTTTGCGTTGATGCGCCCACTGCGGCGGGAGCGAATGCCATCGCGATTTGATCGGGCATTACCGCCGCCGCTACGTTTGACTGATTGGACGCCTCTGTATCGGTAGCGAATCGAACTTCGCCGACAGTGCTATTGGTCGCTTTTCTTGTTGAAATAATTCGCCATTCCGATGTGCCGTCGTAGATAATTTCAACAATGTCACCGGACTGTATTTCATCGGAAACTGTGTCACCATCATAATTGACCAACGTCTGAGTGCCATTGCCGTTAACGTTAACGGTACTAGCTGAGGTACTTGTATTGGCCGCAACAAAGGCGCAGCGCACGCCGTTAACTAGCTCTTGACCCTCACCGTACAGCGGAGTTAACACGTAAGCATTGGGCGATCCGCCATCTGTGTGAATTAGCGCTCCGCCAGTGGCTAGTGATTTTAGAGCTCGGAAGTATTGAGAATCCCCAACCACGTCCTCACTACCGTTAACGGACTGACCCATTGAGGAAATCACGCTGGCAGAATTATGAGTCCATGCGTTGTATAGTGTTTTTTCTACGTAAGATCCATCTTGCGATGTTGAGGTGGTACGGTTTTTTGCCTCACCCAGAGGGTAACTAGTCGACGCTGCAGTCCATCGGCCGCTGTAGTAAGTTGCGTAATTAATAGCCATTGTTATATCTCCAAAAATCCAACACATTGCGCGGTATCATCACCGCACTCAAATTCACCATCCTCACTGCAAACCGCCATTCCAGCCGTTTCAAGGAAGCCATTAAAACGGACGCCCTGCGGAGTAGGTACGATATCACCACTAAGTAAAAAGTAACGCTCAACCTCGGTTATGGTGCCACTAAACTCGATTGAAAAAGACATATTTTCGCCGTCATTTAGCTTGTAAACGTTAATATTGGGCACGGCATTGTTTAGGATGGTGATTATATCATCTATTGTCGCATCACTGTTATTTTTTGCAATCTGCGCCGCAATGATAATTCGGTAATACTCGTCGCTTAAAGTGCTGTCCTCGGTAATATCCAAGTATGAGCACTGAGCTGATTCATCACCGCACTCGAAGTCACCATCAGAGTTACATTCGATCACGTCAAATTTAATTGATGACAGCGTTGAATTATCCCGACCAATGATTGAGCCCACTATCTCTAGCGCGGTCCCACCAACAGATTGCCAGTCATAAGACAAGGCGATCGACTCAGCAACAGAGACAAATTGCTCTCGGTATGTTGCTGGCATTTGGGCTAATTGCTCGGCCCTAGTTAATCCCTTGTATTGCGCATAAAGTTGATTTGCCATATTTACACCAATGTTACTGTAATTGCATCAGATACCCACGATCCGATTTGGTTATAGTCCATGGATAGCACGCCGGTAGACAGGCCATTTAATGTCGTTGCAGAGATATAGGCGCCACTATATTGGCCAACAACCTGGTTGATCGGAGTGTCTAGCTTTCTCACTGGTACGTCCTCGCCAATGTCAAAACCATCTGAGTCAAAGCCCTGATCTTCGTCGATTAAATCGCCACTGGCAAAGCTAACAACCGCATCTCTCACCAGTTCTTGAATGTTAGATGGCAAAGAATCGCTAGGGTCGGCAAGTTCAACCTGTAAGTCAATATCAACATAATCAGGACGTCCAAATCGGATTGTCATGCTGTTTGATGTATGAACGTCGGACGTCACTTCGTACTCAACGGGGTTGGTGCCGCCGTTGAAATAAACCCCGGGGTTTTTATTGTCGTAAAGCACCTGCGCGATGTCAGAGACCGCCCCGCCCTCCACGATAAACGTCGCACTATGAGCGGGTAGTCCATATGGGTTATCGTCGCTCACATCCTCTGAGCTCGTTGAATTTTCGTAAGGCGCAACCTTTGAAACGTCATCAAGAGCGTAAAGTTTACTTGTGATCGAGTCCATCTGGTTTGATGATGCTATTGATACACCTTTGGAGCGGGTCACCCTA
>JBFHVK010000413.1:0-2390 GCA_041589615.1 Gammaproteobacteria bacterium
AACAAGCGAAAGCAACGCCGCCACTAGTGCGACAAATGCGGCAACTAGTGAGGCGAACACACAAGCATTGTTTGACAATTTTGATTCAAGTGTTGCTGAGTCTGTTGGCCTTGCTGCAATTCCATACCCTGACTTACACATTCCATTTAACGATGGATTGCGTATTGAATCAGGCTACGGAACAAATGACCAAATTGACGTCAGTGCTGCTCAAGATGGGTCAGTGATGGTTGACTTGCCGAGCATGAGTGCTAGCTATACAAGTTCTTCTGGCACTTATTACATCGACAAGTCTGGACAATTAGTTGAGGCATCTGAGGTGCCCATAACAAAAGAGGGAGTGCAATTGCACTCTGCCTTTTCCAACTCCATCACTTATAGTAACTTTAATGGCGGATACCCCCTGGGAACTGCATCCACAGATTGGAGTGATATCAACTCCATTAATGGATTTACGCTAGCCAAATTCGAAGGTAGCATAGAGTTTTCGGACTATTCTATTTCTGGAGAGGACTGCTTTTCCTTTTCCTGCGTGGTTTCCACGTCTGGTTTGGTTGATTCGTCAGATACTATAAGATTAAGGGTGGAGTCTAGGGGCGAGACGACAGCCGCAGTTAACTGCTACATTTACGACGACCTTTCTGTCGTCATGGATAGCTCCAACTATTTTAATCTTTACACGGAATCACTTGGTGATAATCTTATTAGAATACATGTTCTATATGATGATACCGATGGCGCTCTACTTAACACATCAGCTAGGATTGCGATATATTCAGCATCTACAGATGCAACCAGTTACCCGTATTACGGAGAGTTCCAGCTATCGCCGGGAGTGTATAGCATATTGCCTATAATAAAAACAGAATCCACATCGGCGGCAGCGTCAGCTACATATGTTACATTCCAACAGCGGAATAACGTATTAGTGGGTGAAGCTAATTCGTTAGTAATGGATATCGTTACCAGCGGTAGTTCAGCTGCGTCATCAATATTTAGGGCTTATACAGATAGTAGGATATACGCTTATGCTCAGAATGATGAGATAACATTGGTTTGGTACACTGCAAGCAATATAGAGCAGTCATTGACGTGCTCAGGGGTAACGCCTTTAGAAAAACACAGGGTATGCTTCATAAACTCACTGGATAACCTGTACATTGCTGTAGATGGGGAAGTAAAAGCATCTTTAAGCATTACTAGTAGTGTAAATTTTAGAAATATAAGCAACTTTCAATTGGGCGTTCACACTTTCGCGCCCTCTTGCGTGCCTTTTATCTCTGATTTTAAAATCTACCACTCTGCATTAACAGCAGACCAAGTCAAAGCATTGGGGGCAGCAGAATGAAACAAGTATATTTAAACGCAACAGATGAAAGTGCATTTTTAGAAGCATGTGAAGAACAAGGGTTGATCAATGCAGATGGAGAATTAGTTACATCATCATTATCACCGATCAGGTATGATCTAATCACATGCCCTAATTTATCAAAACCAACTGGGGAAACATTGACGGATGAAGATGGTAATGAGTATCCAGAAATGGAAGTTATTGCAGGTTATTGTGCAATGGCATTGGTAGAAGATGATTATGCAGAAGATTTCCTTTCATCTATTCAAGTTCAACCAGAAACACCTGTAATTAAGTTTGCAGGATACTAAAAACCACGCCGTGTGTTAATATGTGACACGCGGCACAATTTTATAAAGGTAAATCATGGCAACATATACAACTTTTTTAAATTATGTTAATAGCCCGACAGCGGACACCGTAGAGACTCTATTGGATATCAGTGAGTCCGACCGCACTATTGCAACTATCGTCATCACGAATACAGGCTCAACTTCCGCCGAGGTTGCTGCGTACTTATATGATAGCAATGACGACAAGGTGTTTACATTGCTACCCACTTACACGCTGGCCTCAAGTGCGTCACAGTCGCCAGATATTAGGTCGTTAAACCTTCCAGCGGGCTATCAAGTCAAAGTCCTGTCTGATTCGTCTGACGTTGAATTCTGCGCCTCTGGCGTGTTGATTTCGGAGTAATAGCGATGTCCGATTTTAGACTGAAAAATGAATACAACATTCACACCCTAAAAGTTTCCGCTATGGAAGACATCGAGGGCAAAGGAATGCGGTCGCTAGTTAATTACCCGGTAGTCCAGGGTGTTTATGCTATGGGGCAATTGTGGTTTTACAAGGCCAAGGGGCTATCTGGAATGGGTCACGTTCACTTTTATAAGGCAAAGGGCCTGTCCGCCGTTGGCCAGGTTGTTTTTATCAAAAACTTAGTAGAGGCTTAATCATGGCAATTTTGGATTACTGCACGGGAATTAGTCAATTAGTGCAAAATGAGTCAACTGTGACGGGCGACGGAAGTAATGACTAC
>JBFHVK010000414.1:0-2383 GCA_041589615.1 Gammaproteobacteria bacterium
CGAGACCATGCCCAGCCATTCGTTCAGGTTGTCGGCGCGTGCGTAAAACTGTGCATCCTGGGTATCGTTATCAGCAATACGCCCCAGGTAGCGATAGAGCGATTCAATCGCATGACGATACTCGGACTCAGCAGGAGGTAGCATCCAGGATTCTGAGTCTATACGGAACTGGTTTTCGGCATTCACCATATCAGTGTCTTCTACTGACTGTGACTGTGATCGAGTAAAGTCATTTCTCAGGGCCAGGGTGAGGTCACGTATTTGTGAAAGTACACCAAACTCCCAGTTAGGAATATTGTCCATAAACAGACTGGGGGGTGTGATATCGTTACTTAGGTAACCGCCCGGTTTATCGAGCAGGGTTTCAGCTGTTTTAATCAGGGTAGCTGTCGTGATATAACCGGTAGCCATGTTCTCACTGCGCTCAGTCGCGAGGCGTGCTGCATTTTCTGCGGGCTCGAAACTATCAGCTTCGCTATTCCACAGGAAGCCAAAAAGAAGTTGTGCCAGAATGAAGATAATAATGATGATGGGCAGAATACGCGTAAGCCAGCCGAACTTGCCATTATGGCCAGATGAGCGTGCACCCGGCAGGCGTCGCAGGTTATCATAGGCGTCAAAAAAGGTGTCGAGTAATTTCATGTCAATCCCTGTGGTTGGCCCCTGTTCAGTTTCCAGTTTATTGCCGGATTACTGAACAACCGATTGAAAGAATAATTGTAACTGTTCGGAGAACAGAATGAAATTTATAAAAATCAGTTTGGCGATTGTTGCTGTTTTACTGTTATTAATGGCAGTTGCAGCGGGAATTTTTGTGGCTACGTTTGATGCCAATGACTACCGTCCGCAGATCAGTGAGCAGGTTAGGCAGCAGACCGGGCGTGAGTTCAGTATAGAAGACATCAAGCCATCGGTATTCCCGTGGGTAGGTATGGAACTCCAGCAGATACAGTTAGCCAATGCTGATGGCTTTGCTGAAAAGCAGATGCTGACCATAGAGCGTCTTGATGTAAAAGTGGAATTACTGCCACTCATACGTCAGCAGATACATATCGACACACTGCGGATTCATGGCCTGAATATGTCACTTGAGAAGAACAGGCAGGGTAAAACAAACTGGGACGATATTGTTGCGAAGCAGTCAGCTGATACAGCGGCTCCAAAAACAGTGGAGCCAGCAGAAAAGAGTAAACAGCCGGCAGTTGAAAAAGAAGATGAAAAACAGAGTCCCCTGGCCGCATTACTGGTAAATGGCATAGATATCCGCAATGCAAATATTGCCTGGACAGACGCCATGCAGAATCAGCAGGCAGCTCTTCAACAGTTTAATTTGACTACAGGTGAATTCCAGCTCGGTCAGTTGTTGCCAGTGAAAATGAATACACGGGTTGAGCTGTCACAACCACAGTCACGGTTTGATATCGAGCTGAATACACAACTGGATTTTAATCCGCAAACTCAGTTACTGAATATTCCTGAGCTGTTACTAGAGGTAATTGCCCAGGGTGAAGTCATTCCTCAGGGCAAAATGGATATCCAGTTAAAGACAAGGGCGAATGTAGATCTGCAAAAGCAAATCGCCGAGGTGCCAGAGCTTACTTTGCAGGCATTGGGTTTAACGATCAGGGCAAATGCAGATATTTCCGAATTACAGTCAGCTGCAAAAGTGAAGGCGCATGTCGAGTTACTGCCGTTTGATGCGAATAAACTGAGTCAGGCGCTGGCTATCGAATTGCCGCCTATGCAAAACGAAAATGCCTTAAAACAGATGGCAATCAAGTTTGATGTGCAGGCCTCGGAGAAATCGGTAACACTTAAGCCGCTAATGCTTCAGCTGGATGCATCGACAATAAACGGCATGCTGTCTGTTAGTCAGTTCGATAAGCCTGCCATTAGATATGAGCTGACTCTTGATCAAATAAATGTGGATGACTATCTGCCTCCACCGGTGGAGCCGGTAGACGTTAAGGGTGATTCGGCTGCTGGTGCCTCTGCGCCTGAAACAACTGATACAGCTATTGAGTTACCCGTTGATTTGATCAGGGGATTAAATATAAATGGCCAGTTCAATGCAGGGCAGCTTCAGGCGTCCGGATATACATTGAAAGAGTTGAATATAACCACCACGGTCTACAAAGGCGTGGCGAGTGTTACACCCATCACTGCGCAGTTGCTCGAAGGTAGTATTGATGCCTCTGTAAAACTGGATGTTACAAAAGATATTCCTGCCTACTCAATGAAACTGGATGCTGCAGGTGTTAAGGCTGACTCGGTGATTACACCTGTGCTACAGGATTTATCGGGTGAAAAAGAAGTCGCAATGAGTGGTGCCAGTGATCTCAATATTAATGTTAATAGCCGTGGCCAGTCTGTTAAATCACTA
>JBFHVK010000415.1:0-2366 GCA_041589615.1 Gammaproteobacteria bacterium
GCTTATATGGATAAGGCTGAGATACAGCAGGTGCTAGGGAAAACGGGTTATACCCTGACAAGGCATGGGCAATTGCCAGGCTATGGTGTGGGATATTTTGTGGCAACGAATGAATCGCTCAAACAACAGATTATTGCGGTACGTGGAACCTCGAATATCGAAAATGCAATGGTCGATGCAGCGCTTGAATTATTACCGAATAAGCATACCGGTATTAAACTACACCAGGGTTTTGCATTATCTGCAGACCTTATCTACAACAATATAAAAAAAGATCTTAAAGCTGGTTATATAATCGATTTTACCGGGCACAGTCTTGGTGGTGCCGCTGCATTGATCCTGGCTATGTATGCAGATACAGATGGCTTGCAGGTCGGTAGAGTGATTACCTTCGGGCAACCAAAGGTAACGAATGTAAATGGAAGCCAGCGTTATGCACATCTTGATGTAACACGTATCGTTATGCCAAAGGATGTAGTGCCGCTAGTGCCACCATTTGATCCGGTTGATATGGCCAGTAAATTTGATATTTACTGGCATCTGGGAGCCGAAGTGCTATTGCAGCAGAAAAATACCTATTCACAACTGGCAGGCCTGCAAAGCATGATGAGGGTAACCGACTTCCTTAATGATACGATCAGTGAAGAAAACCTGCAGCAGCATTTTATGCAACTTTATATCGAGTCGCTTTCGCAGAAACTGGTAAACCCCAAACGCGTTCCATATAAAAGTGAATTCAATATCTATGATCTGTTCGGCGGTTAACTGGCTTTAAACTGTCACCTGATACCATGCAGGCATGCTTTTCAACCCTGGAATATGTCAGGGTAATGCAAGTGATATCACACTCCGCGACAAAAGCTCTCGCTTTCAAAATGCCATGGATTTATACTTGCCACCTATGAAACGACTACATCTCATATTGCTGGCAGTATTCCTTATACTGGGTCAGGCGAGTAGCCTGGAGCATGCCTATCATGAGCATCAGGCAGAAGATGTATGTGACTTTTGCCTGAGTGTAAAGCCACTTGAGCATTTCGTATCAGGTATTTCCCTTCCAGAGCTTTCAAACAGAACCTGCCGTTTTCAGCTTGATCAGAACTTCGAGATTTTCTCTCTGAGTTTCACCAGCTGCTTTTACGCACGAGCACCTCCTGCTTTCATCTAAATCATTTTTTTAGTCATACAAACGCCGCAAACAGTCGGTCGATTTTGTTATTTAATATTGATTTGGTGAAACAGATTTATGATTTCGAAAAATATTTTTTCAGGAATGATGGCGACTATTGGCCTCATTTCTATGAGTGCTGAATCAGCACAGGGCAGTTTCAATCCGGATATCAGCCTGATACTGGATGGACGTTACATCGATTACTCAAATGACAGCGAATATGAATTACCGGGTTTTATGCTCGGTGGTGAAGCCTCGCGTGGTGAACTGGGTTTTCAGCTGGGGCATACAGAGCTGGTTATCAGTGCCAATATAGACGATATGTTCTATGGAAAATTGACAACGGCTATTGCAGATCATGAAGGCGAGACAGAAGTCGAGCTGGAAGAGGCTTTTATAGAAACCCTGTCTATTGGTCATGGGATTACTGTCAGGGCCGGCAGATTTTATTCCGATATGGGTTATTTAAATAACCAGCATGCACATGCCTGGGATTTTGTGGATGCACCACTTATCTATCGAGGCCTTTTTGCCAATCAGCTGATTGATGATGGTCTGCAGATAAGCTGGGTTGCACCGACAGATATCTATTTCAAGCTTGGTGTTGAGGCAACACGCGGTGATCGTTTCCCGGCAGGTGGCGCAACGAATGATGGCAAGGGTGCTTCCGTCCTGTTCGTTAAATTCGGTGGTGATGTTGGCACAAGTCATTCATGGCAGCTAGGCTTTGCACACTGGAATGCGGATATTGAAGGGCGAGCCTCATCGGAACATGCACACAGTGATGAAATTTCAGAAGTCCCTGTGTTTACGGGTAACAGTAAAATTAGTAACGTCGACTTTGTATGGAAGTGGGCTCCCCAGGGAAACTATAAGGAGACGAACCTGAAAATCCAGGCTGAATATTTCAAGCGTGAAGAAGATGGAATAATTGAGATGGAAGGAATCAGTCCGCTAGAGTCTTCCAGTTATGAGGGTAAACAGTCTGGTGGTTATGTGCAAACGGTTTACCAGTACATGCCCCGTTGGCGTATAGGTTATCGCTATGATTTTCTCGAGGCAGATAATGCAGGGTCCGATGCTTCTGTATTATCTGAAGACGCTCTGGATGATGAGGGACATAAACCTGAACGTTCTACTATTATGCTGGATTATTCATACAGTGAATACAGTCGTCTTCGTCTGCAATTTGCCA
>JBFHVK010000416.1:0-2366 GCA_041589615.1 Gammaproteobacteria bacterium
AAGGTGTAGCTTCTGGTCGACTAACAGCTGTAGGTTATGGATCTGATAAACCGGTTGCTTCAAATGATACACGTCAGGGTCGTAGTCAGAACCGTCGTGTTGAGCTAGTTCTGAAGTAGGTTTTACACTGCATATAAAAAACCAGATATGATCAGGGCGTTTACTTGATTTGCTGATGCTTTGAAAATTAAAGGTTATAGCCCCAGTCCAGAATCGGCTGGGGCTTTTTTATGCCTGTAAAAATATTTTTGTAGAAGAAAAGCTCATTGCCTGTAACTGGCCTACTGTGCTTATAAGAAATTATTCATGAATACTTCAGCTGGAGATAGTGTCATCCAAGCCACTGGATTCCCGCTACAAGCACGCGGGAATGACTATTCAGGTTACTAAGAACTTGCAAGAAAAAAGCGAATAGCTGTTTTAAGAAAGGAGTAATGCAGCAACTTATGAAGTCAGTGCACTACACCATTTAAAATTGCGCACATTCACGGTATTTGCGTTAAGTTTTTGCTGTTAGATGTCTTATCAGTACTACAAAGTAGCCCAAGTAGCCCTGAGTTAGATCTCAATACGAGTAGTAGGTCATCCCCGAATGACTCTATCGGGGATCCAGTGTCTTAAAAGACACCAGGCTACCGATTAAAACATGTATGGGTGAATATTGTCCTTATAGAATTCATATAACCAATAAAAGCATATAGTTTCAAGGAGTTAACCTCAGTGAAAAAGAATAGATATTTTAATGGCTAGTACCTTCAGAGCGAGTAATTTTATTATGCACGTTGTATTTTCCAGATGGCTTGCGCATAGCTATGCGCTTTACTTCAGTTAAATTATCAGCATCATATACAACGATTGCACCATCATTATCCCAGATACTTAGAAGTGCATGTTTGCCTGTCTTATCGAATTCGACATGGGCAGCCGTTTTTCCGGGTGCCGGCCTGATTGTTTTAGTGATTTCAAGTGTATCTTTGTCGATTATATGTACGGCTTCCTTATTCGGGCCAAAGAACACATCAACCCAGGCATATCGTGAATTTTCATGACTTCTCATAAAAAAACCGGGTCCAAGTGTTTCAATACGTTTTATCAGTTTCCAGCTGTCCATATCAATAATGCTGACAGCACCGTCTTTCAAATTAGGTGTGGCAAGTACAGTTTTACCTTTGTACTGCCACGTTATACCTGAACCCAGATGCGGCATACCCGGTAAATCTATCTTGTGGGTAACCCGCCCCAGGTCCAGGTTGACCACCTGGCCCTTACTGTCGCGTGATGCGCCAATAATTAAGTCGTATTCCTGATTAAAGAAAAAGTCGTCTAGATAATCATTTACATTTATTTTCCTGACAGGGAAGCGTGATGACTTTCCTGCGTCTCCGGATTCCTTACGATAATCATGGACCCAGCCAGAAAAACCGGCAGGAGGATTGTCTTCATAGGATATCTCCCATACCTGCTTTATATCTTTGAGAGCAGCAATAAAAGTATTGCGTGGTGCGGCATCGTAGACTGCACTCACTCTGGAAGTTTTGCCATCATCAGTTTCAACGGGAATGACTTTAAGTGGTGATAAATCATCTGTAGTGAAGACAACCATGGTATGTGGTAGATAGTTTCCTGCAATCAGGTATTTACCATCACTGGAAACTGCGACATTGCGCATATTGATACCGGCACGAACTTCAGCCACTACTTTGAGGTTATAAATATCATATTTTGTGATCCAGCCATCACGTGAGCCAAAATAGACATAACGCCCATCAGGAGAATATTTCGGGCCTCCATGCAGTGCAAAACGTGTCTGGAATCGATGAATGGGAGTAAAGCTGTCGCCATTGAGAAGCGTGGCATGATGGTCGGCTAGCTCAACCACGATAAACAGGTTCATTGGGTCGGCATCCCATACTGGTTTATCACCGAGGTTCAAGGCGTCTTCATAAATGATCTGACTGCCGAGAATATTCTGCATATCCCAGTCAGGTACTTTTTCCAGTGGCGTGTAAATATAATCTACCAGTGAATTGATCTGTTCGGTATTCAATTTATCTTTAAAGGCTGGCATTTGTGTTAAGGCACGACCGTTGAGGATTACTTCTGAGGCTTTATTCTTTTTCAGTCGCTTGAGATTTTCTGGTAGTAATGCAGGGCCCATGGCACCCAGACGTTCTGCCCCATGGCAGCTACTGCACTGTGTTTTGAATAGCTCGGTAACGGTTTCACCAGCCACAAGTGAATGGCTAAGGCTGGCGAGAATACAGGCAAATATATAAGTGAATATTTTCATGTCTACTGTGCCGATATGTGTATGTTACTTAACCTGCCATCATAGGGGCGATTTGTAAGACGTTCATGCTTCGATT
>JBFHVK010000417.1:0-2339 GCA_041589615.1 Gammaproteobacteria bacterium
CAACCCCATCAGGCGCTCCGCAACGGGATTTACATAACGAATAATATTATCTGCATTAACCGTAATCACACCATCCATAATCGAGCTCAGGGTAATTTCAGCATGCACTTTTTCCTCAAACAGCGCTTTGCGTGAGACTTCGATTTCTTTCTGTTGTTGAAGTATAGAGTTGAGTGCCTGGTTAACGAATTTGGCCAGATATCCGAATTCGTCCTTACGCTGTTCATTAAAGCGGGATGACTGATCTCCCTCCGCAAAGCGTTGCGCAGAAAGCACCATATCGAGAATGGGTGCAGATAACACCCGTTGCAGAATCTGCTGCAGAATCATGCCAAACACAAACACCAGCCCACCGATTATCATCAGCATCTGCTTACGGCTGTCGGCTATAGTTTTATCCAGCCCGACCATATATACCTCAAGGTCGACGACATGCATGCCCTGGTAGGAAAGCACTCTCACCAGAAGCTGGCCTGTTATCTTCTCCTGCTGTCCCTGAATCTTACCAAACTGGTAGGTATGCCCTGAAAAGGTATAACGAATAGCTTCAACCGGGTATTTGCGAGCCATACGTAGAAAGAACTCCTCTACCTGCAGCGACATAAAGTTATGATCGAAGATGTGTTCATCATAACTTGAATAAAGCTGCTCGAGCTCATGCTCTATAAAGAGGATATTGCTATTGTAGTTATCCCTGAGTTGCGTTTCCTTCTGGTTCAGCAGGTAAACCGCTACCAGCAAGCCCACCAGCACCATTCCCCAGAAAACAATACCGGTTACCTTGACCGGCAACGACATGCTAACTAGCTGTTTCCTGGTATCTGCCCTGGGATCTGTCATTTAAATCCAAGCCAGCGAATAGCCAGCAGCACCGGGCACACCCCGCTAAGACCAGCACCAAAGATGGCGAAACCCATAAACCAGGGGAAGAACCACAATAAATCGATGTAAATGAAGCCAAGCATCAGAAAAGAGCCCACCACAAATCGCCAGACACGCTCTGCTTCTATGCTAAAGCGGGGGCTTTGCAGTTCGGCTGCATCCGCATACACGAAGCGCTGCTCCTTGAGGGCACAGTTTCGTAGCATGCAAATGAGGCGGGGAATACGTAAATTTGTTATTGACTCTGCGATTAGCACCACAATCAGGCCGATCATCAACCAGTCGAGGTTGAAATACAGTGCAACCAGTATGAGTAGCCCTAGCAGTGTTCTATAGTTTCTGTCTGTCACCTTTGCTCCTGGCCAACATGCTTAAGATGTGCAAATTATTGAGAGGCATGTAGACAGTATAAATTTTAGCAGCTGTTGAGAAAAACGCCGAAAATACCCGTATACGCTGCTAAAGTACAAAACTTTCCATTTGCAGGCGTTCACGGTTGAGTTGCAACCATTGCAATGCCACCAGCGGAATCGCCGAGTTGATTCGCCCTGCTGCCAGTAAATCATGCAGTTCGCTGAAGTCTATAACAACGACACGAATGTCCTCGCCTTCCTCATCCAGTCCATGAATCCCCCTGGCATCGTCACTGTCTACCAGTGCGCACAGCACGTGAATTTTTTCCGAACAGCCTCCGGGACTGGAATAGAAGCTGTGCACAGGCTCGAAACTATGTACCTCTATTCCTGCCTCTTCATGACATTCTCGGCGTGCAACATCTTTCACAGACTCACCTTGTTCAACCACGCCTGCCACAATTTCCAGTAACCAGGGACCATCTTCATCCTTTATAGCTCCCACTCGAAACTGCTCAATCAGAACCACTTTATCTTTAGCAGGGTCATATAGTAAAACGGCGACGGCATCACCCCGATGAAACAGTTCACGCTGTATCTCTACCTCTCCACCGTGGTAAGTTTCATGGCGCACATGGCAGAGATCAATTTTGAAAAAGCCCTGATATTTTGATTCAGTATTAACTAATGTCCACTTCATTCTATTCACCCGGCGAGTCGATTGCTGTTAAGATGCAGACATATCGGCAAAAGATAATCACCATGATAAAACTGCTATATGATCTGATCGGCGAGAAAATTATACACAACAACCAGCAGTGTGTACTAATAGAGGTACTGGAGGATGGGCCACACCTGGTATTTCAGTGCGAGTCGGGAAAAGAGATACAGTGTGATCAGCATGGTAACGCACACCGAAAATCATTACCTACCTATACCATTCATTGCCTTAATGAAGGAAAAACAGATTTACATCCGGTGTTAAATTCGCTTTTGAGTGAAGAGCAACATAAACACTTACTAGAGATAATTAAAGATAATCAACTACAGCGGTAATCTAATAAACTGATTATCAATCATCATTCCTTTCCTCGGGGACAGACC
>JBFHVK010000418.1:0-2331 GCA_041589615.1 Gammaproteobacteria bacterium
TAACCCGGGAATGACTGAAGTAGTCAATGATTATTGCCAGGCGGGTATCGATAATCTACCCACCTGTGGCGTTGCAATTGTGCAGTTTAATGTGAGTCACTGGAAAGATATCACAGCCGAAACTGCAAAGCTGGTAGCCTTCGAGTACCCTAAGAAATATAAAAGCTAGAGAGATATACCTAACTTGAAACAGTCACCTGAATGACATGGTGGTCAGTTGTATACTCGATTTACTGAATATGCGATGACAGTTTGAAGATTAAGAATAGGAATAATTCTATCAGGACGACTTACGATCATACACTGCCATAATTGCTTTTAGCTCATGCATCAGCACAGCTATTTCTTCGTCAGTAAAACCTTCAATACCTTCAACAGGATTACCGGATTCAAGCGTATGTATAATAGCGTTCACAGAGGTACATCCCATGCTGCAAAAGGTTTCAATGGCAAGCGTTACTTTCTGATGATCCATTACTCCAAACCTTTCTTTCTATTGCGGTAATGATGCAGCCATGACTGGAATGTCGGGAAATTATTATACTCTTCACCTGTAACATAACGTAGTACATTGTTTAGACGATACAACCTGATAACCGATTCAACACGAAAGATTTCTTTACCATTAGCATCAAAAAAAATCAGTGCAGGTGCGAACGTCAGGTTCATATCATCTGCCCACTGGCGTGCAGTGAGTTTCTGGCCAGAAGGCGTTATTACCGGTGTTTCTGAATAACTGTTGAGTTGCACGATATCCAGTGCCCTTAACTGTTCAGAGACCTCTGGCTCATTTAATGTATCACCATGCAGTACATCACAGGCATGACAGCGCGGATGTTCGAAGAGTACGAGCAGGGGTTTTCTCTTGCTATTATCGGGTAATGGCTGAGTACGATCCAGGTTGTATGGAGGCATCATACTGAAGTCCAGCTCATTTAACTCTTCTGAGCCAAAACCAAGAGCGGCTTCAGCACGTGCTAGATACTGCCTGAATGATTCCCGGTTATAATGGGCATCAGCCACATATTCCAGAGATGCCCTGAACTGGTATTTTGGTCGATAGCCGGGTAACTTAAGAGCAAGTTGCCCACTGCTGTTGAAAAATAGCAGGGAAGGGGTGAAGTTTGTTTTACGCCTTGCAGCATATTCTTTTTCAGACCAGGTACGGCCATTAAAGTCAGTGACAGTACGATCACCCCTGACATCAATTGCAATAACATTAAAGTACTTCTGTGTGTATTTAACAATTGCCGGGTCACCCCAGTTTCCTTCGAGCTGGTACTTGCAGTATGGGCAGTCCTTGCGCCCAAAATAGATAATCAGGCCACGCTTGCCATCATCGATTGCTTCCTGCAGGCTGTCATTGAGATCCAGAAAACTCAGGTTAAACCAGTCGGGTAATTCTAGTGCTTCACGTAAAGGTGCATCGTCAAACGTCAGCGAATCCACCGAATTATCCTGCTGTGCCAGGGAAATCGGGGGAGTTGAAGTAAGTAAAATGCTTACAAAAACGTATCTAATCAATAATTTCATAAGAAAGAAGAATATGCTTCATCCATTAGCCGTATGCAAACGTCACCTTTGTATGACAGGATTCATTTATATTAATTCTAAATCATTATCAGGCTGACATCTCTAGTTTTGCGGGCTTTATTTATGCCAGTTGATCTGTCGCATATATTAGCAGACCTTAATCAGTCTGCCTTGTGGGGCCTCTTTAAATAATCATGACTACGCATTTCCTCAAGGCGGCTAACGGTACGCCTGAATTCAAAAGACAGCTGTTTACCTGTATAAAGCTGTCCAGGTTCCGCTTCTGCACTACAAAGAAATTTAATGTTTCGATCATAGAACTCATCGATCATATTGATAAAACGCCTGGCCCGGTCATTATGACTATCGTCCATTTGTGGGATCTGGCTGACAAACACCGTGTGATACTGTCGTGCTATCTCAATATAGTCATCGGAACCGCGTTGTTCACCACAAATCGCGTCGAAGCAAAACCAGATGATTTCATGGCTATGTAAAAACGCTTCTATGTCACGATAGTTGATAAGAATTTTAACCTGGCGTTTAGCTGGTGAGTTGGCGAGTTCAGTAAAGCGTTGTAACATTTCCTTTTCTGAATATTCTGTAGCGGGGTACCAGCAATCGGCTTTTTCTAATAGCCTTAGACGATGATCTACAGCGCCATTTAATTCTAGTGTTAAATTATGTTGTTTAATAAGCTCGATTGCCGGTAAAAAACGCTCTCTCTGCAGACCATTTTTATACAGATCGTCCGGTGGCTGATTTGAAGTAACAACAAGAATCACCCCTGCGGAAAAA
>JBFHVK010000419.1:0-2325 GCA_041589615.1 Gammaproteobacteria bacterium
AATCATGGAACTATGGACGTATAAAGAAATAGCAGAATGACTACAAAGAAAAAACTCAAAGATTTAACGCACGAAAAAGTATTAAAATTGTTTGATTACAATCCAGACACAGGCGTTATAACCCGTAAAAGTACAGGGAAAATTGCTACATTCTCAGACGGAAGTCACGGCTATCTAAGAATATCCGCGCAAGGGGTGAGCTTATCCGCGCATCGTTTTATATGGTTCTATGTGCATGGCTTCTGGCCTGCCAATCAAATAGACCACATTAACAGAGTTAGGGATGATAATCGGCTTGAAAATCTCCGTGATGTGTCAACGAAATTAAATGCCAGGAATCGAACCGTTGATAAGGAAAGCCCGTCCGGGGTGAATGGCGTTAATTATTCAAAGGCGCGTCGGAAGTGGATAGCCCGAATAAAGGTTGACGGGGAGAACCTCCTGCTAGGCAGATACAATTACAAAGATCAGGCAATTATCGCAAGGCAAGCCGCTGAAAAGGCTCTACGGTTTTATGAATGACCTACTGACAAAATCCGAGATTGAGCAAGTTACAGGGGCTAAGCAGTGGTCTAAGATCGCGGAAGTACTAGCCAGTAACGGGATTTACTTCATCCAAAAGGCTAACGGTGAAATCGCAACTACTTGGCATCACATACACCACCCAGCTAAAATAGCCGCTTCATCAGAACCGGATTTCACTAGTCTTGGGTAGAAAACGCACAAAAGACACATGGTTGCCACCTAGAGTATATAAGGGGAAATCAGCCTATGAGTTCCGCCCTGTCGCTGGCGGGTGTGTCCGTCTATGCTCTCTCGATTCCCCTAAATCGTTAGTTCATAAGCGATATTCAGAAGAATTAGCAAAAGCAGAGTGTAAAAATGGCACTTTCGAGGATTTAGCACTTCAATACCAGGATTCCGACAAATTCAAAGCCCTATCCCCAACCACCCAGAAAGACTATTTAAAATATCACGAAAGGCTAAATAAGGTGTTTGGCGGGGTTCATGTTGGCACAATAAAGCCTGAACACATCAGGAAATACATGGATTTACGAGGCAGGAAGTCTAAAACACAGGCGAACCGTGAAAAGGCGTATATGTCGGCTGTTTTTAAGTGGGGCTTTCAGCGTGGCAAGGCAAAGAAAAACCCATGCACTGGCGTGGAATCATTCAAAGAAACCCCCAGAACTCGGTATATTACCGACGACGAGTATATAGCTGTATATTCAAAAGCCTCTACCCCTATTAAGATTGCGATGGAAATCGCCTATCTCTACGCTGTGAGGAAGGGCGACATACTCAAAATGACACGATCACAGCTTACTAAGGACGGTTTATACATCAAGCAAGGCAAGACCGGCAAAGAGCAAATTAAACGCCTCTCAGCCCGTTTTAGAGAGGCTCTGAGGCTGTCTAAGGGCAAAGTTGAGTCCATATACCTAGTACACAAGAAAGATGGCACACGGTACACAGAAAACGGATTTAACTCAGCTTGGAGGAAAGCCGTTAAAGCCGCTGGATTAGAAAATGCCGGGTTTACCTTCCACGACATAAAAGCAAAATCTATCTCCGACTATGAAGGAGATAAGCAGAAATTCTCAGGCCATAAAACCCCCCGCCAAGTCGAAGATTACGACCGGAAAATCCCCATAGTCGAGGGGCTTAACCTTCCGAATATTCCAGATAGCGAAAACGATAAATAATTGATAAATAAACAATTAAAATTCGGTGATTTATTCGGAAATACGGGGCTAAGTATCTGATTTTACTAAGATAGAAATCTGATTCAAAATCCCCCGCCCTAAAAAGCGTGCCGGTTCGAGTCCGGCCTCTGGTACCAAGCAAATCAATAACTTAGCAATATTAGAGACTGGCTAAAAACCGCTTTCCGAATATTTCCGAATATACTTTCCGAATATTCCGCTAAAAATACCCCTCAAGCAATGCACTCGCACTGACGATAAAAGCTATCATTAATTTTCTGTATTCTCTCATCACTTCGGGGGGGATTTGATCTTTCTCAGTTTTTTTAGACTTAAATTCTAAAATCTGACAACAGGGGCATTTTTTTTCATTTTTATCTGTCACACTCATACTGTCGGCTTTCCTTGTACTGCGAGGGTAGTCGATAGAGGGGGCAGGGAGCTGTACCTCCTTGTCCTCTCACTTACTAGGTATTTTTCCTATATTCGGGGGGGGGTTCAGTGACTTTTGTTACATTGAGTGTTAAAAAATGCGACAACTTTGGCGGGGTTTTCTGGAACCTAGCAGAAGTGCTAGGAATGGTTGCGCTCAGTGAAAACTATAGTTCTCATGTAGCGC
>JBFHVK010000420.1:0-2311 GCA_041589615.1 Gammaproteobacteria bacterium
TCTCTGTACTCTACTGGCACTATACTGAATTACTTGGGAAAGGCGACCTGAGACTTTACATCCTCACGCAGTTTCTACCCATGATACTGATTACACTTATCCTTTCGCTTTACAGCTCATCATATAGTAAAAAGAATTTTTACTGGATGGTACTAGCTGCCTACTTAGCCGCAAAATTCCTTGAACTTTATGATCGCGAAATATATGAACTCACAGGCATGATCAGTGGTCATTCACTAAAACATATAGCAGCTGCTGCTTCGATCCTGGTGCTTATTTATGGATTTAAAAATAGAGAAATACTGAAACAAGATTAATATCGTTTATTTCTGGAACATCTTTAGAATTTTTTTCTTGTAGAATTTTTTGACATTCAATGCCAGTGTCTCAATGATTGTCTTATTATAGTATTTCAGGTCATCTTCGCTCAGTGTTTCATACCTACGGTTACTTTTATGCCTGACCCATGCATTCATATCAAACTGACTGGCCAGTTTGAACAAATATGCATTTAACAAATGCCAGCCGCCCTTGTAAGCAATAGATACACCGAAATCAATAATTACAGGGTCACCCTGATTACTAACGAGAAGATTTTCCTTACGCTTCAGATCAAAGTGCGCGACACCACGACGATGCATTTCCTCAATTGCTGTAAACAGCTTGTTATAATATTCAGAGTTAGCATCGGGTCGGGCGTCACGTATTGTCTGGCCCTGCACATATTCAATAACCAGGAATTCGTTATTTGCCATGCCATAACAGGCGGGTATGTATTTCATACCTTCAAGCTTCTGGTATATACGATATTCATGACGCAACAGCGCAAGATTGATGGGTCTTGTTAGAAAATTACCAAGGGGAACCTTAATCACAAGCTGATTACCAGCATTATCGTAAAGTAAAGTCTTACCCTGATAACCAGATGAAAATACTTTTGCACCGGAATCCAGATGAGAGTTAACCCAGTCGGTTAACTCTCTCTCTGAGATAAAATCCAGACCCTGGAGCATCAATAGCAGATGAAACTAGTTTGTGTACAGAAGGTAGAGACAGGCGATAAGATAAACAACAATAACGGGCTCTGCATTCTGCATCAGGCTTTTACGAAACGACCATGAGCTTTTTGCACTGCCTGCATTTTTGCCGAAAGTTGGAATCAGGGCATGAATATTCTTCGCCCAGTTTTCCCACTCTTCACCAAAGATACCACGTAGCTTGTTATCTTCGTATGAAATAGTTGGTGGATAGTAGAACCAGAGCAAACCTGCCATCAGCAGGAATGACCACCACAGTGAAGAAGCCAGAGAGAAACCCACCAGCAGAAGGATATTGCCGACATAGAGTGGATGACGTACGTAGGCATAGGGACCATTCGTAGCCAGCTCCTTGTTCTTCATAACAAAGCCAGAAGCCCACATGCGGATAGCTACGCCAACGGCTGCAATAGCGGCACCAATATAAAACAGTACTGGCTCAGGACTGCCTAAAAGGCTGACCAGCAGTACGAATAATACCGCAAACCACTGGCGGGAAGCTTCGTGATAACGAAGCGTTAGAATCAGTTTTTGCAGACCTGTAGCGTCTGAAACCTTATCGGCACGTGACATTGAATACCCTTATTACTAGATTTAAGCGCGCGTATTTTATAACAATGCGGTATCGATTGATACGCCTGAATTCAGCGGCGTGAATTGTTTAACATACAGTTCACTGATCTGTGAATATGCCATGTAAAATTGACCTGACCTGCCCCATACCCTGGTCAATCACCCCCTGCATTTCATCGTGGTCTATTTTTCGCGTTCCTGCACAGCCTGCAGCCCAGTTAACAACTAGCGCACAACAGGCATACTCAAGCCCTATTTCCCTGGCTAGTACCGCTTCTGGCATACCTGTCATGCCTACTATATCGGCCCCATCGCGCTTTAAACGCTGAATCTCAGCGGCTGTTTCAAGCCTTGGACCCTGTGTAGCCGCATAAACACCACCATCGACAGCTTTAATCGACTGCTTGCTGGCTGATTCGATGAGGGTTTGACGCAGGGAATCGGTATATGGCTCGGTAAAGTCTACATGCGTCACCTCATCTAGATCACTCTCAAAGTAAGTGTGAGAGCGGCCATAGGTATAATCTATAATCTGGTCGGGTATTAATACGGTTGCTGGCGGTAAATGCTCACTTATACCGCCCACCGCTGCGATTGCAATGACCCTGCTTACACCACATTCCTTCAAAGCCCACATATTTGCCCGATAATTTACCCTGTGAGGCGGAATTGTATGATTTGATCCATGCCTGGCCAGGAAA
>JBFHVK010000421.1:0-2307 GCA_041589615.1 Gammaproteobacteria bacterium
AGTACTGCCAATCCAGTCACTGGATGGCCGTAAAATTGGTGAAGGTCGCCGCGGCCCAGTCACCGAAAAACTGCAGACCATGTATTTTGATACAGTGACAGGTAAGAACCCGTTCAACGCTGAATGGCTGACGCTTTGTAAGTAATTTACGAGCGCCCTGTAATACAAAAAAGCCCCTCAGTAGAGGGGCTTTTTTAATTAAAGGACAATCTGCCCCGTGAGCGTTTCGGTATAAGAGCAGGACTCACTATAATCCTCGTCGTTATATTCATCAGACCACACGTCAGTACCGGTAATACTTCCAGTTTCAGTGTTTACAGTAAACGTCGTTTGGCCCGACAATTTATATGATGCACTACCATCACTCTCACTTTCACTGTACTTCACTACAACCGTATTGCCATCTGCCTGATCAAACGAATTTTTCTCACCTTCTTTTAGCGTATAACCATCGGCCCAGTTTACGATAGCAAAATAGCGATATTCGTAATCTTCAACGTAACCATCACAGTCACCCAGAACATCGGCTTCATAAACAACAAGAAACTCATCAGTGTCTAACCCGACCGTTTCACGGTTTGGCACTGTAACATCGAGTTGATAATTTCCATCCCCCCAAAATGAGCTCACTTCCAGGTTATAATTCAGGCCAGCTTCGGCATCAAATAGAATAACTTCAAACGAAGTTGCGCCTTCGCTACTTTCAAACACGGTATTACCGCTGACTGAAAGGTCAAAGTCATCAGCGTCCGAATTAAGAACAAGAAGAACGTCGGTATCTTCACTGTGGCTAAATGTCCAATCAACGCTCCCATCCTCAACAAGAAAGCCTGTTACTCGACTGTTCAATGACACGCTACCACTGGTTACTGAAGTGAGTTCTGGGGCACTTTCAGCGCCCTTCAGTGACTCACTAATAACAATATCTGTACCACTTCCGCCTCCGCTATCGCCTCCACACGCAACCAGTGCCGAAGTTAATAGTCCCGTTGTAATTAATGATAACTTGTTCATAAAAGCTCCTTTCTAAGAGAGCGGAATAATACCATATCTAAAGAACCTGACTGATGGCTTATGACGACATTCCGCACTTGACTTGACGTTATTTTCAACAACTTCCCCCACACCATGTTTGGTGCAAGCCCTTTCAACAAATGGAATAAAACTAATGGAAAAATATCGGGATAACATGCAATGAAAAACAGGGGTATCTGAATATTATTTTTACCTGCCTAACTTTCAGTGGTTTTCTTTTTCTTACGAAATACTTTCTTTGAAAATATCTCTCCTTTCGTAGAAGATATTTTAAAGGCAGGCAACCTTGCAGCCAGTGCGCTACCTATCAACTGATGCAATCTGATTTCCAACTGCTCCATAAAGCCTTCATAACTGATCTTAGCTTCCGACATCTGCTCCAGCGCCTGTTCCCATTGCGCTGTCATATCGGGTTGAGTGGACTCGTCCGGAAGAACTGCTATTAACTGCCGGCCAGTGTCCGTTGCCTGTATCTGCTTACCAACGCGCTGCAGAAAACGACGTTTGAAAAGAAGCTCAATAATACCTGCCCGCGTTGCTTCGGTTCCAAGGCCATCGTTATCTTTCAACACCTTACGTAACTCCGGATCTTTAACATATCGGGCAATACCGGTCATAGCCGCAAGCAAGGTCGCATCGGTATAGTGCTTTGGTGGCTCGGTGTGTTTCTCATCAAGCTGAGGCTCTCCGCTCCATAATATCTGCCCCTCAACCAGATCAGGTAATGGTGGTGAGCTCTTTTCGCGTGCAGGCATCAATGCCTTCCAGCCTTCAGTTACTGTTATGCGCTCGCGCGCACTGAAAAGACCACCAGCGATTTCCAGGTCAATGCGCGTATCAGAGTACCGATATGCCACACAGAACTGCATCAGATATTGCCGGGAAATCAGCCGGTAAATTTTCTTTTCTGCTTCATTTAAATTACCGCGAAGCTTTCTGGATGTTGGAATAATTGCATGATGCGCTCCGACTTTCTTGTCGTTGAACGCTGCAGATTTTCTCGATTTATCGGTATGCTCTAACATTTCAACGGCATCAGAAATCGACGATTTAATCGCCTCAGAGATATCTGACATTTCTTTGTGATGCGCTACCGGTAAATACCTGCAGTCTGAGCGTGGATAGGTGATCAACTGATGCTTTTCATAAAGGCTCTGGCAGGTATCCAGAACGGATTTAGCCGCCATTCCATATACTTTAGCCGCGTCAATCTGAAGGGATGAAAGATTGTAGGGAAGCGGTGCAGCCTGCTTGCCTGGCTTTTTCTCAAAT
>JBFHVK010000422.1:0-2271 GCA_041589615.1 Gammaproteobacteria bacterium
AGCCTGTAGTACAAATAATTCGGTAGCGCGACTAACCTATGTAGACGAAGCTGCAACTACCCAGACCCTGGTTTACGGCGCAGTTGATGTGCTTGTGCGTGAACCGGTACTGGATATTACCAAGTCGTTCGCACCGGTACTTGAGGCCGATGCAGATGATATTCTTGATGTTACCGTTACCATAACAAACACAGGTGATGCCGTAACAAATACTGCAACGGCCTATAATCTGCAGGTGCTGGATGATCTAACCGGCAAGAACATGACCTTCCTGAATCTGGTAGGTGGCACTGATCCCCCGGATAATATCGACATACTCACTCTCGGTGCAAATCAGCCCATCTTTAGCTGGGACCCGGCAAATCCGGATTTTGCAATTGCACCGACTGAGGTTAAAACATTTACCTTCCGCGTACAGGTTGACGATGTGGTTCAGCCACACGAGGTTCTGGATAACACCATAGAGGCTCGTTGGACGTCATTGCCGGATAACGTCGCGATTAATGATATCAATACGGGTGCAGCACGAACCATTGGGCCTGATGGTGATGCACTTGGCATGCGTAATGGCCAACTGACAGGTGTCGCACCGGCTTCAGCAAATCCACCGAATGATTATAACGATACAGCAGCGGCTTCCGTTGTGGTGCCTGAACTCACGATTACCAAGAATGACCTGAACCCGGCACTTGCACCTGCGATCGGTACACAGAAACAGTTTGAGATTGTCATCGATCTGCCAGAAGGTATTACTAATAACCTGACAATAACCGATGATCTAAACTCGGCGGCGGTTAGTTACTTTATAGAAAATAATGCTGATTTTGATATCACCTATACTTTCAATGATATCGCATCTATTAATACACTGGCGCCATCAGAAGCTGCATTTGTAGATAATACGGCAACGGCTACTGATGGATTCCCACTTGATGGTGCATCGGGTCTGGTGACCTGGGACATCGGTACGGTTGATACGGTAAGTGAAGATGACAGTGTAGCAGGGGCTGTAAATCCACAGATAATCATTACCTACTTTGCGCGCATCAATAATGATGTGAATACTGATGCAGGTGACACTTTACAGAATGGCGCGACCTTAAATTACACTAATGGTGAAGATGCCAGTGTTGAAGTGAGAACAGATAATACTGCAGTCATCACCGTTATAGAACCACTGCTGACTGTAGCTAAATCGGTGAGTAATATTACCCAGCCGGGTCTGGATCCAGATGGTGGTGATGTTCTTGAATATATTGTTACGATTGATAATACGGGTGACTCGGTTGCATACGATACCAATATCGTCGACACCATTCCGGTCGGTGTAACACTGGATGGCACATTCACTCCAACGGCAACAATTAATGCGACTCCTGTTGTCGGATTTGTAGCCGTACCTGCCGGCCCTGCGACAGGTCCATTAAACTGGGGCAGAGGTAATGCTGATGAAACACTGGATATTCCGGTTGGTGGACAACTGTTATTAACCTATCGTGTGATTGTTGATGATGCAGTAGAACCGTTACAGCAACTGGATAATAGTGTCGTTATTGACTGGACATCTATAGATGGCTCATCAGCTTTAATAGATGCACGTGAAAGGACCGGTGGTGCAGATTGTAGTGTAATCGTTCTACCAGATGATTATTGCGCAGGCCCTGCTGTTGCAACACAGACAGTTTCAAATTTAAATAATATAACCAAAACATATAACAGTGACAGTTTCACACCCGTTAACGATGCGCAGTTAAGGATTGGTGATACAGTTCAGTACACACTAACAGTGAGTCTGCAGGAAGGTACAACACCAAATGCACAGATCATTGATACCATTCCAAATGGGATGGAGTTCCTTAATGTTGTTTCTATTAATGGCAATGCAGGTCCTGCTCCCTATACAAACGTAGCACCATTTACACATGCACCGATTGCAGCACCCGTAGCAACCACTGGTGCCGGTGCAAATACAATTACCTGGACCATCGGTGATATTATTAACGTCGCAGATAATATAGTGGCAAATAATGACTTTGTTATTGTTTATACTGCGCAGGTTGTAAATGATGAATTACCTATACCACAGAATCCAACTACGGCTTTATTAAACAGTGTTGATTTTAATTTTGATGATGTTAATAACATTCCCGTTACTCAGACTGATTCGGAAACAATTACAGCACTACAGCCGCAGATATTACTAAGTGATATATCCAAGATCCGCATTAGTGGTTTCCCAAGCGGCATGCCAATAACATCGGGGCCATCGGC
>JBFHVK010000423.1:0-2270 GCA_041589615.1 Gammaproteobacteria bacterium
TCAGCTATTGCCTCGAGCTCACTGGTGACCGAATGGATGAAAGGCAAGACCCTGGAAGAAGCGAAAGCGATCAAGAATATGGACATCGCCGAAGAACTGGCGCTGCCACCGGTGAAAGTACACTGCTCAGTACTGGCGGAAGATGCGATCAGTGCAGCGGTTGAAGACTATATGAAAAAGAAAGGTAGTTAAGATGGCCATCAGCATTACTGAACAGGGTGCAAAGCGTGTCAATGAATTCCTTGCTAACCGCGGCAAGGGGATTGGTGTGCGTCTGGGTGTTAAAACCACTGGCTGCTCAGGTATGGCTTATGTGATTGAGTTTGTTGATGATATAAATGAAGGCGAAGATGAAGTGTTTGAAAGCAACGGTGTGAAAATCGTTGTCGACAAGAAAAGCCTGGTTTATATCGATGGCACAGAAATGGATTTTGTTAAGGAAGGATTAAACGAAGGTTTTGCTTTTAACAATCCAAACGAAAAAGATTCCTGTGGTTGTGGCGAGAGCTTCACGGTTTAATTAACTCATCTTCACGTAAACATTTAACTGGCCCGATTCATGTCTGATTCATTATTCAAGCAAAACTATTTTGAAATTTTTACTCTGGAAATTTCAACACGGCCTGATTTGAATCTACTGAAGGATAAAAACCGTGAGCTGCAACAGCAGGTTCATCCAGACCGTTTTGCCAGTAGTTCAGATGAAGAGAAACGCCTGGCGATGCAGAAAACATCTCTCATTAACCAGGCATACAATACGCTTAAAGATCCGGTATTGCGCTTGCAATATATGCTGAGCCTGCAGGGTCTTGATATGAATGCAGAAACGGATACATCCATGGATGGTGCCTTCCTGATGGAACAGATGGAGTTACGAGAGCAGATAGCAGATGTGCGTAATAGTGCTGATCCACTTGATGAACTGGATTCAATTGCCACTGGCCTGAAGAAAAAGCAGGCTTCATTGATAGATGATTTTACACAGTCTTACCAACAGGGTGACTACGATGCAGGCCGTGAAATTGTTCGCAAACTGCAGTTTATTCACAAGGCTCAAAAAGAAGTTTCCGACACGGCTGAACAGCTGGAAGATGAATTGATCTAATGGCGTTATTACAGATTGCAGAACCCGGTCAGTCGACCAAGCCTCATGAGCATCGCTTTGCGATTGGTATTGATCTTGGTACAACCAATTCGCTGGTTGCGACGGTGCGCAGTGGCCAGGCAGATACATTGCCAGACATAGAAGGCAACCATCTTCTACCATCGGTTGTTTATTATCAGTCAGATAAAATAACAGTTGGTCATCAGGCCAGGCAACACCAGGTTAGTGATGCACATAATACTATCGCTTCTGTTAAGCGTCTTATGGGTAGAGGTATTGAAGACCTTAAAACCCTGGGTGAAAAGCTACCTTACACATTTTCAAAAACCGATTCGACTGTACCAAGAATTAAAACAGCTGCAGGTGACAAAAGCGCTGTAGAAGTTTCCGCAGAAATATTAAAAGTTCTTAAAAAACGTGGCGAAGATTCGCTAGGTGACAAAATAGAAGGCGCTGTCATTACTGTGCCTGCCTATTTTGATGATGCCCAGCGTCAGGCGACAAAGGATGCAGCAACACTAGCGGGCATTAATGTATTGCGCCTGCTTAATGAGCCAACGGCGGCGGCAGTTGCCTATGGTCTTGATAGCGGTCGCGAAGGTATCGTTGCTGTATATGATCTGGGTGGTGGCACTTTCGATATTTCGATAATGCAGCTGAAGCAGGGTGTCTTTGAGGTACTGTCAACGGGTGGTGACAGTGCGCTTGGCGGTGATGACTTTGATCATGTCGTGGCAGAATGGATCATCCAGCAGGCAGGTATTGATATTAATTCAATCAGTGCGGGCAGTGAGCGAAAGTTATTAGCAGCAGCCTGTGCTGCAAAAGAATTATTGAGTCAGCAACCCCAGGTTGAAATCAGTTTACAACTTGATGAGGGTATTGACTGGCAGGGTAGCCTGAGCCGTGACCAGTATAACGAGCTGGCTGATCCACTGATAAAGAAAACCCTGATGTCATGTCGACGTGCGTTGCGCGATGCTGATGTAGAAAAAGACCAGGTAATGGATGTAGTTATGGTCGGTGGTTCAACCCGTATGCTTCGAGTGCGCGAGCTGGTGGGTGATTTTTTCGAGGCTGAGCCAAAAGTAGATATTGATCCTGATAAAGTAGTTGCAATCGGTGCAGCCATACAGGCGAATGCGCTAGCGGGCAATGATCCAGA
>JBFHVK010000424.1:0-2251 GCA_041589615.1 Gammaproteobacteria bacterium
GTTAATTTCTCGATCTCGGTGGATGTAAAATACTCGCCCTGGTTATTGGTCATGATTTCAAAGACGTCCCGAAGTTTGTCATTTTCCACCTGTAATGGCTTTCCGTCCAGAATGCGAAGTCCATTTGATATCGTTAGCCCATTCTTGCCAAGGAAGTCTAGCGAGGAACTGACGGCTCCGGGTTTGCATCCTAGTTCTTTTGAAAGTTTTGCGACAGTGTACTTTCCAGGGTTTTCTACTATCAATCTTTGCACCAACTCGCTGACCGATCCCTGTCTTAATCTTGATCTTGTCATCTTAATTTACCTCCAGGAATACGCCCAGCTTGTCGCCAGAAAGTCGGCACTTGTTTTTATTGCTCTTCATTCGCTTGAAAAACTCTTCCGCTTTCTCGCGGGTTAAGAATCGAAATTCAATCATAACTATAATTCCTTTGATGTTTGTTTGTTTTGCCATTATCCCTATCCAGGGCAATAAATCCGTGATGAATGTCACATAATTAACCACCAAAACCGAGGTTATTTTGCAGTTTTTGCCATTTTACAATCAATTTACAGTCAAACTGTAACTTTATTTTCTTTTGAAATCATAAGGTTAAGTCACTTTTTTACAATTTACAGCAAATTACACTTATACTGATGCAAATTGACGAACAGGGCATCTCTGGGAGGGGAGGCGTTAAAAAAATATAAATATAACTGTAAAATTGTAATATATATATATTTTAAGAGAGAGATCCCTTATGCGGCGGGGCTTCGCGGCCTATTTTCGATTTTACAGTGCCACTGTAAATTGCTGTAATTTGCTGTAAAAAATGTAAAAGTGCACCATATTAGTGCTTGCTAATAAACAAAAAATAAATTGCAAGCGGGCTTTTGTCTGGTTAGTATTGTTCACACAGCAATCAAGCTGTTAAACAAGGCGTCTAGTTTATGCGCTTCCCTGGTTTGTTGTTAGCCTTAACGAGTCGGTTTTCCTGCCGGTTCCAGCGCACTTATCAGCAATAGACAGACCGTTAATCATGGCGTCACCAAAGGATGGCGGGTCGAAATCCTTTCTACCATTGTGCTTGCTCTTGTTTTTGTGAGTGTGCCCCGGCCTAGCGGTTGGGGCTTTTTTTTTACCTATCGATGGGTGATAATAAATTCACAACATAAGGGAGCAAGATATGAGCAAAGAAATGATCGAGAAGATAATCGTCAATGAGGGCGGATTAGTCGACAACCCCAATGATACTGGAAAGATGACCTATAAAGGTATATCCCGTCGATGGTGGCCAGACTGGAAAGGGTGGAAGAACGTCGATTCGGCGATAGAAATCTCTGGCGGCAGTCTGAAAAAGGCCAATGTTCTACTTAACAATGACGACTGTTTGCATAACTCTGTTATTGAGTTTTACAAGATCAACTTTTGGGATAAGTTCAAAGGCGATCAGATGCCGGAGATACTAGCCTTTAACGTCTGCGACTTTGCGGTTAATTCCGGGGTTAAGGTTGCGGTTAAGCAGCTTCAGCGATGCCTTGGCGTGGCTAGTGATGGCTCGGTTGGAAAGATGACTCTTAACGCCCTGGGGTGCGTAAATGATCTTGAGTCGCTTATCTATGACTTTAACGATCTTCGCATGGAGTTCCTGGAGGGTCTGGACGGCTGGCAGTATTTCGGCCGTGGATGGACCAATCGAGTTAATCACAACAATCAGTTTACTGAGGAGTATTTCAAGTGAGCGAGTATGGTATTAAGTCGATGTTCCTGGGAAATAATGGCAAGTGGTCAATGATGCGAATTCTCGCGTTTATTGTAACTATTGGAGCGCTTCCTGCTCTTTACATTGTGCCAGAGCAATCAACTCAAATTTGCGGACTCATTGCTGCGGTTAATGCTGGAAAGTGGCTGCAAAAAAGGAGTGAGACAAGTGCTTAATAAAATCCTTTCAATTCTGGCGGCCGTAATGGCTGCCCTAGCTGGCATTTTCTTTTGGTCATCCAAACGTGCCAATGATAAGGCAGAGCGCTATCAGGACGAATTAGAGGCGCAGAAGGATGCAAACACGCAAAACTCACACACGATAGAAAAGCAAATCGAAGAGGATCAGATTGATGATGAAATTAATAAACTTTCTGCTAGTGATGTTTCTAGCCGGCTGCGCAAGTACGCCCGTAACAGTGACAAAGTATAGTTTTGTTTGCTCTGGCCAGATTATCAGGCCTTCCGTTGATGAAATAGACTGCAACAATGGTTTTTGCATTAGTCA
>JBFHVK010000425.1:0-2236 GCA_041589615.1 Gammaproteobacteria bacterium
CAGAATCACTCGATTAACCGTTACAACTCCATCATGCGGAAAACCTGCAATTAAACCTGACATAATTACCTCCTGAGGGCATTTAAGTAAATAAGCAATTACTAATACTATATAACCCACGAAATTAGTCAAGTATTAATTCATAATTTTCTGATATACTGATAAACAATATTGATAGGCATTTATCTATCAATACGGCTTATCGTATATTTTGCATATAAATCAATATCTTATATATCTTCACAAGGTCTGATAGTGAAGCTTGAGAGGTGACTGTACCTGTCACTCAGAATGAATTTCTTCCAGGGCGTGTATTTTTTATAAAGTAAAGTAATTAGACACTGCTGTTTGAGCACAGCTAGTTTGCCATCATACGCTTCGGCGCAACCTTACCATCGTCCTGAATAAAGCCTACACCGATAAATCCTTCGGGGGCATAAATACGAACAAAACCATCAAGCGGCGCCCCGGAAACCTGCACCGCCTGACCGAGCTTTATGTAATACGCACTATCTGCATCTAGCTCAACTTTTGGCCAGTCGACAATACCGCTATCCGACGCTAGCAATATAGAGTCAAGGGCATCCTGCCCGCTATGCGCAAGTGACTCCAGCGCTTCTAGCGTTAGCATCTCACCCTGATATGGCCCTACCGACGTGCGCCTGAGTTCACTTACATAGGCGCCGCAGCCTAATTTTTCACCAATATCTTCAGCCAGTGTACGCACGTATGTCCCTTTTGAGCAGCGGGTTTCGAATTCCGCCTCGCAATTTTCATATGATAGCAGGCTCAATGAATATATCGTTACCGGCCTCGCTTTACGCTCAACCTCTATCCCCTGGCGGGCTAGATCATAAAGACGCTGACCGTCTTTCTTCAAGGCAGAATACATCGGGGGAACCTGTTCAATATCTCCCAGAAAATCGGCTATGACTGCTTCAATATCAGCCGTATGTAGATGCTCACAAGGGCGTTTTTCTATGATTTCGCCTTCGGCATCTCCCGTAGTGGTTTTTTCACCCAGCTTACATTTGAATCGATAGGTTTTATCAGCGTCCAGTAGAAATGCAGATATTTTGGTGGCTTCTCCCAGGCACACGGGTAACATGCCGCTCGCCAGTGGGTCGAGGCTTCCAGTGTGGCCCGCCTTGGCAGCATCAAACAGGCGTTTTACTTTTTGCAGTGCATGATTGGAGGAAATTTTTAATGGTTTATCCAGTAGCACAACACCATTAATTGCACGACCTTTATTTTTCTTACGACCCATTCTGCATAAAACCTGACTGTATAAAAACTGAAGAAAAAACTATCAAACGCCTGAGCAGGCTGAATTATTCATCTGCAGAATCGGCATCTGTCGAACGTGCCTTCGCAATGAGCGACTCCATAGAAGTGCCGCGTTCAATACTTACATCATAGATAAATTTAAGGGATGGAACGATACGCGAACGAATACGCGCAGATAACTGGTGTCGAAGAAAACCCGCAGCTTTGTTCAATGCTTCGGTAGCAGGGTCTCGATCTTCATCGTTCAGCGCCGTGAAATAAACAACCGCATTACTCAGGTCACGACTCACCTTAACCGCAGTGAAAGAAATCCACTTAACACGAGGGTCTTTAATTTCATCACGCACGAGTTCTGCAAGTTCACGTCGAACCTGTTCCGCCATACGCTCAGATCTGGAATATTCTTTAGGCATAATGTTTTACTAGGACAAAAGCGGCATCCGCATAAGATGGCTCCTGCACATCCATGTGCCAGCCAGATTAGTGCTTCCTGCACGTCAACGCAAACCACGCAAATATCATTTACATGAATTTGCGTTTATTCGCGCTCATTAGCGGAAAAAAGCTTTTATAAACTACGCTCAACCTCAACTCGTTCGAAGACTTCGATCTGGTCGCCGACTTTAACGTCATTGTAGTTCTTCACACCGATACCACACTCGGTGCCACTCTTCACTTCTTCAACTGCATCCTTAAATCGACGCAGTGATTCCAGTTCACCTTCATATATAACAACGTTATCACGTAATACACGAATCGGCTGGCTACGCTTAATTGTGCCTTCAGTAACAATACAACCCGCAATCAGACCAAACTTTGGCGACTTGAAGACATCCTTAACTTCGGCAAGACCAATAATCTCTTCCTTGTATACTGCATCCAGCATACCGGTCAGGGCCTGTTTTACTTCATCGATCAGGTCGTAGATAACGCTGTAATAACGCATATC
>JBFHVK010000426.1:0-2226 GCA_041589615.1 Gammaproteobacteria bacterium
AGAGCGATTGATAGCCGCACTTAGGGCTGCTATTAATGCCGCCGAGCAGAGTGAAAACGAGGTGTCGATTATTTACGATAACCTCGAAATTACATGGAACTTTAACGACGGCGAGTTTTTTGTGATTGGATGAAATATAACGCCTGCATAAGCCGCCCCGCGTTTTGGGGTCGGATTTAATGCACTTGTTAGCTGAAATTGAGGATTGATTATGGGCAAAGAAACAGATTTTTATAATGCGCTTGGAGCATTAAGGTATAACTATCCAAGCAGCGTTAGTACGTTTGGCCCTTGCTGTACTGACTGCTGCAATAACTCAGCAAGGGGTAGTGGGAAGTGCGCTAATTGTGCCGAGGGAGAACTGGCGAAGATTGTCGGCGATAGAATTGCAATGAAGATACACAACGCTATAAAACTTCAATCTGAATGGATAGGCGAAGCCATTAATATTTTAGAAAACGATTAATACAGCTAACGCCAAGCTAACCGGAGAGCGGGAATGAACGAAGTGAATGTAGTGAGTCCGAGTGACCGAAGGGAACGGGTTGAGCGCCTTGTTATGTTTTTGGATACGCTGCCTGATATTGCTGAATATAGATACACGGATGATGACGGCTACCATGTTACGCAAGAATGGCTGTGCGGAACATTTGCAGGCCGCGAGTTTATTGGTGAAACGCCAGAAAATGCAGCAGAACAACTATTAGACTACTTAGACAGGCATATAGGACATGACAGCATGGTAGGGCAAAGCGTGACTGAATCCGGTTGGCCTGACCTTGAAAAAGTAAAAAGCTATCTGATTGCGAATTTTTATGCAGAAGACGAAGAAATATAACGCTTACATGAGCCGCGCCTGCTGTTTGGCGTCTGCTCGGTGTTCTTGTTAGGCAAATATAAATTAACTTGAGGGTATAAACATGGGTAGAGAAGTTAGAAGGGTAACAAAAGACTGGGAACACCCTAAAGACGACATAGGACGCCATAAGCCGCTATATGGCGGCAACTACCGAGAAGAAGCAAAAGAGTTTTTGAAAATGGCAAATGAAGAAGGGTTGCAGGAGGCACTTGAATACATGGGATGCCCCGATAAGGATAATTACATGCCAGATTGGACGGAGGAAGAAAAAACCCACTTGATGATGTACGAGACTACCAGCGAAGGAACACCGATAAGCCCCGCATTTGAAACGCCAGAAGAATTAGCAAGATGGCTAACAGATAATAACGCGAGTGCATTTGGGCGAACTACGGGAACATACGAGGGCTGGCTACGTGTGGCAAAGGGTGGCTTTGCGCCTTCAATGATACTTAGCTCTGCTGGGTTACAAACTGGCGTAGATGCTACCGCCTAACGTCACGGCTAAATAGCCGCCGCTGTTTGGCGGTCAATTTTAAGCGCCTTGTTAGGGCGAGGACTCGACACGATGAAACGACACAATTTGAAGATACTTAAACAGTATTACGAGCAGCAGGTGGCTGGTATTAAGCCTTTCGAGTTGCGGAAGCTCGACAGGGATTTTAAGGTCGGTGACGAGATCAAGTTAAACGAAATCACCCACACCGAAAAGCTCGGAGAGTACAAGCCTACAGGTCGAGCCTGCATCGTGCGAATAACCTGCATCGTGTGCGGATTTGAAGGGCTTGAGGATGGCTATGGAGTGCTTGGCACTGAGTTGGTATATACGCCCTAACGGCTAGATAAGGGGCAACCGCTGTTTGTTGTCCCGCTTAATTGCCTTGTTATGTGCAGGGCTGGGAGGAATTATGGAAACGATAACTTTTACAGGGCTTGACCCAGACGCCCCTTACTCATTAGGGAATAAAAACTATGAAGCTGATTTAATTTGTAGAGAGCATGGCGAAATAACAAGTAATGATATTGAATGGATTAATGGCTGGAATGATGGTGTGCAATGGACACACCCTGTGTGCAAAAAATGCGGCTTTACGCTCCATCAGTTTAGGCCGGTTTAATATTTTCCATGCGGCGTAGGGCGAAGGTGAGGAAAGCACTAGAAGCCATAACCTGTAAGAGCTAAATACTTACCCAGGAGCCTAGTAACCTGGATGAATTTATACACATAACAGTGAAATAGGCGGCGACCGGGTATCCCCGGCTAACGCGGCTTAGAGTATTAGAATATTACGAATAATACACTTAATAGGAGGCACCGTGTACCGTGTACCGTGTACTTAACATTGTAAAAGTTCTCAGTTCTGTCG
>JBFHVK010000427.1:0-2226 GCA_041589615.1 Gammaproteobacteria bacterium
GGCTCGAATGACGCCGGGGTTGCACCACCCGTAATATCATTACGCAATTCATCCAGCGTATAGCCAACAGCAAGTTTGGCAGCCACTTTTGCAATCGGGAAACCGGTTGCTTTTGAAGCCAGCGCCGATGAACGCGAAACCCGTGGATTCATTTCGATAATGGTCATGCGACCATCTTTTGGATTTACTGAAAACTGAACATTTGAACCACCGGTTTCAACACCGACTTTTCGCAGCACCTGCAGAGATGCATCACGCATGATCTGGTATTCTTTGTCGGTCAGTGTTTGAGCCGGAGCGACGGTAATAGAATCACCGGTGTGAATTCCCATCGGGTCAAAACTTTCAATCGAACAGATAATGATGCAGTTATCGTTCTTGTCACGCACCACTTCCATTTCATATTCTTTCCAGCCCAGAATTGATTCTTCAACCAGCAGTTCTTTAGTTGGAGAAAGCTCAAGCCCGCGCTTGCAGATTTCTTCAAACTCCTGTTTGTTGTAGGCAATACCACCACCGGAACCACCCATGGTGAAAGACGGACGAATAATCGTCGGGAAACCCACCATCGCCTGAACCTGGTACGCCTCTTCCATGCTATGCGCAACCGCTGCACGGGGCATGTCCAGGCCAATCTCTTCCATCGCAACTTTAAACTTCTCGCGATCTTCCGCCATATCGATGGCTTCTTTGGTAGCGCCGATCATTTCCACGCCAAATTTTTCCAGCACACCTTCACGATCCAGATCGAGCGCACAGTTCAGCGCAGTCTGGCCACCCATCGTGGGCAGTAAAGCATCGGGTTTTTCTTTTTCGATAATACTGGCAACCGTTTTCCAGTGAATCGGCTCAATGTAAGTCGCATCTGCCATACCCGGATCGGTCATAATCGTTGCCGGATTCGAATTCACCAGGATAACGCGATAACCTTCCTCACGCAGTGCCTTACACGCCTGTGCGCCAGAATAATCAAACTCACAGGCCTGACCAATCACAATAGGTCCCGCGCCAATAATGAGTATGCTGTTTATGTCGGTACGTTTAGGCATTGCCTGTTCCTCTTACCAGCTGTAAAAGAAAACGCGAATAAACGCTAATGGACGCTAATGAACGCAACATTAAATAACCTCAGTTTTAATGTATTGATGAACAATACGTTTTACACCCAGTTTAGGCGTACCAAAATTCAGTAGTAAAGCGACAGATATACCTGTTGCTTTTAAGTAATTGATGACTTGTGCCCGATGGCTTTTATCAAGCTGAGCCGCAACCTTAAGCTCTATTAGAAGCTTGTTTTCAACAATTATGTCTGTGACAAAATTACCAACCACATAGCCCTTATATATCACTTTCAAAGGCCTTTGCTGTATAAAGCTTAAGCCCTGCTTCTCCAGTTCCAGGCATAAAGCATTTTCATAGACCGACTCCAGAAACCCAACGCCTAACCTGTTACTTACCTCAAACGCGCATGCCAGAACTTTTTCAGATATAGACCCATCCTGTTCCATACTTCTTCCTTAAAGTTGTAAAACACTATTGCGTTAATTTGCGTCCATTAGCGTTTATTCGCGTTTTCTTTTTTCAGTCTACTTCTTCTCAATCAACTCAATAAAATGATCAAACACCGGTGATACATCATGTGGTCCCGGGCTGGCTTCGGGGTGTCCCTGGAATCCGAAGGCAGGTTTGTCGATGCGATGTATCCCCTGTAGTGAGCCATCAAATAATGACACATGGGTTGCTTTCAGGTTATCGGGTAATGTCTTTTCGTTAACTGCAAAGCCGTGGTTCTGGCTGGAGATCATTACAGTTTTGTTTTCCGTGTCCTGCACCGGGTGATTCGCACCGTGGTGACCGAATTTCATTTTCTCGGTTTGTGCGCCGCAGGCCAGTGCCAGTAGCTGGTGCCCGAGGCAAATACCGAAGGTTGGAATATCGGTTTCCAGTACATCTTTAATGGCCTGGATTGCATAATCACAGGGCTCGGGATCGCCGGGACCGTTGGACAAGAACACACCATCCGGTGACATCGCCAGCACGTCTGCGGCAGGAGTCTTTGCGGGCACAACGGTTACACGGCAGCCGCGATCCACCAGCATATTGAGGATATTGCGTTTCACGCCAAAGTCATAGGCCACTACATGGTGCTGCAGATCTTTCACATCGACCTGCTTATGGGTATTCGTCTGGACATCCCAGCTGCCCTGGGTCCACTCAAATGATTTA
>JBFHVK010000428.1:0-2204 GCA_041589615.1 Gammaproteobacteria bacterium
GAGAAATGTAAATGCATAAGAATGATGTCAGGCAGCTGCTGCAAAGAATACAGGAAATTTTAGTATCTCACAAAAGTGGATATGTGCAGGTTGTTACAGAGCTGATTCGATTAGCGGATACTGACCAGGAGGAAATGTATCACAGGCTTAATTGTCGGCAGATCTGGGGAGGTGCAGAATCAATAGCTAATGAAGCACTGGCCAGTAATCCAGGAATAGAAGAATGGCTGTGGAAATCAGAGATACGTGACTTTCGTGAGATCATGATACAACTGGGGGAGCATTTAATGTCTAGAGACGATGCTTATCCGGATATTTCATCCTGGTTACTTGCATTTAATAACTGGAACCAGTCAGATATCTAGAAAACTAAGCTGTATGTGTAACTGAGCTAAAAACAATGATGAAAAATAACCTGATGAAACTTGATGTGCTTTCTGTGGACTGGCGATACTGGGCGGGATTACTGCTGCTTTCACTGACAATGCTGGCAACTGCGCTGTTTTACCAGTACGCACTCGATGAATGGCCCTGTGTGCTTTGTATTCATGTGCGTTTATGGTTTAGCCTGTTGTTACTTGTCTCTGTTATAGCGCTGTTATTTCGGCGTTATACCATAATCCGGTTAAGTTGTAATTTGCTGGTGATGGTTACTGCAGCAGGTCTGCTCGAGCGGAGTTATCTGTTACTGGGAACCGAGAGAGGTTTTGTCTTTAGAAGCTGTGGCTTTGAGCTGGGTTTGCCGAGCTGGCTGGCACTGGATACATGGTTCCCCTGGATATATAGAGTTGAAGCTTCCTGTGGTTATACGCCGCAGCTGATACCGGGAATAACCATGGCAGAGGCGCTGACTGTTTTCTCACTGTTGTTTCTGCTTATTAGCTGTGCTGTTATGGCGGCGAATATCTTCTATTTAAAGAAGAGACATTAAAACAGGCTGTGCATAATCTCATTGTCACAAAAACAGGTAATAGTGGGCTATTATCTTTACAATAATCATTAACTATAAACAGGGCGGGGTTAAATAGTGCCAAATTTATCTTCAAAGGCTAAAGCTATTAATGTGCTGGTGGTTGATGATGCGCCAACTATGCGAGCGCTTCTGGTGGCAATATTGAAAAGCTTTGGAATTAAGCGTGTATATGATGCGGAAGATGGTGTCTCGGCTGTCAGGGTTCTGGAATCTCACTCAATTGATCTTATTTTCTGTGACTGGGAAATGCCACGTAAAAACGGGATTGAACTGTTCCAGGAGCTACGTGATGATACCGAGTATAAAGATATTCCATTTGTGCTGGTTACTTCAGTTGCAGAGATGGATAAAGTTAAAACAGCTATACAGTCAGGTATTAAGTATTACATCGTTAAGCCGTTCAAGGAATTGACGCTGCTGGAAAGGCTAAATGAGATATTTCCCGAATAGACAGGCCCGATATTTAGTCTGGATGAATGATACAAATATTCCCTTACCCGCTCGGGTTGTTACCAGTGTTTAAATACTGGTGATGTTTTCATCAATGCGGTTAGCGTACAATACACATCCCATCACATAACACAGGCTAACTGCCGGATATATTATGTTTAGATCAATTAGTAAGACATTACTTACAGGTTTTATTACTGTATTGCCCGTTGTTTTGACATTGTACCTGCTTTACTGGCTGGCTGTATCCTCTGAGGATGTTCTAGGGTCTGCAATCCGCTGGTTATTGCCGGATGAGTTCTATTTTCCCGGGCTGGGTATGATAGCAGGGCTGCTACTGGTGTTTATGGTCGGGCTGTTGATGAATGCGATTATTGTTCGCCAGATATTTGCCTTTGGCGAAGAAGTTCTATATCGGTTGCCATTAATTAAAACTATTTATCGAGCTATGCGTGACCTGTTTGATTTTTTCTCACCGAAAAAAGAAAATTTTGGCAAGGTAGTGACAGTCAAGTTGAACAGTATGATTGTTATTGGTTTTATAACCCAGGAAGATGATTCACGTCTGCCGGAAACATTTCAGGGGCATGACAGTGTGCTGGTATATATCCCAATGAGTTATATGATTGGGGGATTTACTGTACTGGTGCCACGGGAAGATATCAGTGAGTGCAATATGAGCATGGATGAAGCTATGCGCTTTGTGCTTACAGCAGGAATTACTGGTAAAAACAAGTAGATGCTATTTCGTTAGAATGTATCCATGATTATTATTTCAAGA
>JBFHVK010000429.1:0-2204 GCA_041589615.1 Gammaproteobacteria bacterium
AGTTTTTCTACTTTGACGCTGTGAGGTTTGGCGCTCAGGCTGAGGTCATTTCTCAACAGATCGACAATCATCAGGTTTTCCGCCTGATTTTTAGAACTTCTTTTCAGGAGTCTGATGTTCTCTGCGTCTGCATCAGGGGTTGAGGAGCGCGGAGCGGTGCCTTTGATAGGGCGTGTTTCCAGTCGTTTGCCGGTGATACGGATGAACAGTTCAGGGGATACTGACAATATCGCCCGCTCCGCCGTCTTAAAGTACACGCTGAATGGCGCGTTGAAATGCGCAATCAGCGGAAAGGGGTTTGCCTCCGTCAGATCATCCTGGCAGATAAAAGGCATGGTGAGGTTGATCTGATAGCAGTCTCCGGATAACAGATACTGCTGCACCCTTTGAAACGCTTCCGTATAGGAATTCTTGCTCCATTCTCCGGACCAGTGGCGCGCCTGTGCTTTTACGGCAGGTTTTGAGGTTGCGCTGGCAATATCAGACTGAAGGGCGGTCAGCTCAGAGTCATCCATTCTGGTTGGTGACTGGATGATGCAGCGGTCACTGTTTATATCAATGAGGATGCTATAGCTGAAGTAATAGAATTCCTGCTCCGGGCGCTGCGTGGGGGAGGATGGGTAGTCGATGACGCCAAGCCATCCGCTGACGAAGCCCCGGTTGTTTCTTTCCGGGGTGTGCGGCTCTGAGAGTTGTTCAGTCTGAGGAAGGGTATTTGATTTCTGCAGCGGCCTGACTGTCACGACATGTGTGGCGCAGAAAGAGGAGTTATCTGTCAGATTTTCGTAATCCTCCTGGGGCTCTGGCATGGGCATTAAAGCAGCGACTTGAAAAAACTGTAGTGAATTCAAAAGCTTAACTGCACTGCAGGAAAGGGGGGTATGGAACATTTTAAGCCACTTTGTATTATGGGTTATGATTGCAACCCATTGAATTTAAAGGGTTTTATGGCATCGATTTACGATCATTATACATATGTTGCCTGTTTTGTGACCACCCTCCGTAACTTTGTGTAAAAAAGAGGTAGACAAGGTCAGATCTAAGTAATAGATTGATCGCAAGTCTCGTGTAGCGGGGCTTACTGAGAAGGCCCCTTGGGGTCAAATCAACGATCAAACTACTTAGTGACTCAAAGATGAGGATCTTGTAGGATGATCAAACGGGTACAAGACCCGCTGTACTACAAAAGAAAAATAATCAGGAGTGTGCACAAATGAAATTCCTCAAAAAAGCTTCTCTGGCTGCTTCCATCGCTGCAGTGTCTTTCGCAGCAAACGCTGAACTGGTAGCAATGGATGAGTCTGCACTGGCTGCAGCAACTGGTCAGGCTGGTATCGATATCGACATCAACCTGGGCTCTGACGCTGACGCAATCAGCATCGGTTCTGTAACCTGGACTGATACTGCAGACGGCACTGGCTCAGACGTTTCTGGTGGTGGTGTTGCAATCTCCACTATCACTCTGGGTTCTGCAACTGGTGACGAAGTTGTCCTGACTAACGTTATCGACGTTAACGCTGACGGTGAAATCATCATCCAGACTGGTGGTGTTGACAACCTGCGCGTAGGTATTGCTAGCATCGACACTGTCGGTACTAACTCTGCTAACCTGGCTCGTAACGTATCTCTGGATATGAACCTGACTGGCTCTACTATCACTATCGGCGCTACTGCTGATAACGATGGTGACAACAATGCTGATACTTTGATCACTACTCGTGGTGGTTCTGTTGAGATCACTGACGGTTCTGCTGACCTGCTGAACGGTGCAATCGGTCTTTCTGGTATTCAGGCTTATGGTCTGGATGCGAGTGGTAACCGTTCAGGCGGTCTGTCTACTGATGCAGACATCCTGTTCAACAGCAAAGGTATCACCGTTTCTAACCTGAACCTTGCTGGTACTATCGAACTGGGTGACGTTGCTCTGGGTGACGCTTCTATCGGTTCTGTTGCAATCAGCAACATCGAAATGTCTGCTTCTCTGACCATCTCTGGTCACTAAGAGCAGTCTTCGGAAAAGCCCGCTTCGGCGGGCTTTTTTGTGTCTGCTGTTTACAAAAAACTTAAAAAAAACAACCAATTGGCTTGGTCGGGTGTGTGATTTTATGTAACATGTGTATTGGCAATAAATATTATAATAACAATACGGGAGGGGCTGCGGCCTTTTTACAGTGCTTGTCATTTTATTGGGATCAATCATCGGC
>JBFHVK010000430.1:0-2179 GCA_041589615.1 Gammaproteobacteria bacterium
TAAAACTGTTACGCCATGTTTCAGCGGCATTTATTGAAGACCCTGTACGCATTCTACGCGTTGCCCGATTTGCAGCTCGCTATGCACACCTTGGTTTTAAGGTCGCCGAGGAAACAATGCAATTAATGCAGCAGATGGTCGACAGAGGTGAAGTCGATGCACTGGTTGCGGAGCGTGTGTGGCAGGAATTTTACAAGGCACTGGGCGAACGTAACCCTGAAGTTTTTCTGCAAACTCTAAGAGACTGTGGAGCATTAAAAGTAATCCTGCCTGAAATCGACAGGCTATTTGGCGTACCCCAGCCCAAAGAACATCACCCGGAAATCGACACCGGTATTCATACATTGATGGTTCTGCAACAGGCCTGCCTGTTGAGTGACGATCCGGTCACACGTTTTGCCGCACTCTGTCATGACCTGGGCAAGGGACTCACACCAGCAGAACACTGGCCCAGTCATCACGGACACGAAGCAAAGGGCGTTAAACCTGTTCAGCAACTCTGCAAGCGCTTACGTATCCCCAATGAATTCAGGGAGCTTGCCGTCATTACCGCTGAATATCACCTTCATGTGCACCGGGCATTTGAAATCAAAAAGAGTACGCTCCTGCGCACAATAGAAAAACTGGATGGCATACGCAAACCAGAGCGCTATGAAAAATTCCTGCTAGCCTGCACGGCTGATAGTAAAGGTCGCACCGGTTATGAAGATCGGCCCTATCCGCAGGCAGACTATTACCGCCAGGCTTTAAAAATCATCAGTTCAGTAGATATCCAGCCACTCAAGGATGCAGGGCTTCAGGGAAAAGACATGGCGACTGCAATTCATACCGCGCGTCAATCGGCACTTGAAAAACAACTACATGACATCCCGGCAAACAACTAGTCACCCCTGCGCGGACATTTATACACATCAGCTTCCAGCCCGAATGGTGGCTGCCTTCCAACCAGTTCTTCAATCAATGCAGGCATAACTGATTACCACACTAAAGATTTCACTGTAACGCAAAAGCTGTATTCCTGCTCCTCACCAGGATGACACCTGGCTTAATCACAGCAGATAGAAAAATCAGATTACTCTATCTTTCTCTATAAACACATCCGTCTTGAGTAAAACCCGATGCAATAATGCCATTCATAATGTCGTTTACTGTATAACACATGGTAGACAGTAGAACAGGAGATATGTCCATAACAAGGGCAACCATCATTATGATGCATCCGATATAACCGACCTGGCCAGCTATAAAACCCAGGCTAATGCTTTTTAAGAATGGAAGATGAAAAAATAAATCAGCTATCTACCTATTTCTTCGCTAAAACAATTTGCTCGAAACGAATCAGCCAGTCTGGACATAATATTTTAACCAGAACATATGCCAGTAACACACCAAAAACATTAGCGATCATATCATTCAGTTCAAACACCCTGACACCGCCCATATCCTGTAAAAACTCCAGTCCGACGCCCATACTGATAAATGCCAGCGCAATCCATAACTGAATTTTTTTATCGTGATAGATCTGCATAAACCACCCCATCAAACCAAAGTAGCCTATAACATGCATAAGCTTATCGGACAATTTAAATCCAGGTGTTACCGGGCTTGTGGTTAATGATGAATAGATAACAAATGCAACCATCATATAGCCGATCGACAACCATACATATTTATACTTCAATGGATTCATCAGACTACATCCGCAAACATAACAAACAAAAATACAGCGAGTACTATTCGATAAATAACAAACGGTAGCATGCCAATTTTTTCCAGCAATTTAAGAAAATAATGAATACAGAAATACGCACTCACACCGGAAAGTAATGCACCCAGCATCAATGGCTGCATATCATTAATGGATGCATGCTCAAGATAATCCAGCGTTTCCAGTCCACCCGCCAGAATGATTACCGGTATTGACAACAGAAATGAGAACCGCGCAGCTGCCTGGCGACTTAAACCCAGGAAAAGTCCGGCTGTCATTGTTGCACCTGAACGCGACGTCCCCGGTATAAGCGCCAGCGCCTGTGCCAGCCCGATAAACAGAATATCTATCCAGCGAATACTGTATTCATCACGCTCACCACGTGCCTTTGCATCGGCCCACCACAACAGCAAAGCAAATACCAGTGTCGCTGTTGCCAGCACCATTGGGCTGCGTAGATGTTCTTCAATA
>JBFHVK010000431.1:0-2178 GCA_041589615.1 Gammaproteobacteria bacterium
ACCAGTGGAGCAATCACCAGACGTGCAACAGTGTCCGCTTCATACAACCGAAACTCACCACATTCTATACCCCGACTTATTACCTTACTGAAGAGCTTTCTTGAGCGTATTACGACGTTATTTGTAAAATACTCAGCGAGCTCTGGAAAATTACCGGATTCAGACACAATAATCTTAGGGATAGCCGACAGTGGTGTACAGGCTACGCCCATCCACCAGCCAGTAATCATCTGCTTCAATAAATCCGCATGACTTCCTGCAAATTCATCAACAAGTTTTTCAACGGTATCCAGCTGAGGTGTAATACGCTGCTGTACGACATCGCGGAATATAGCCTCTTTACTTTCGAAGTACAGATACAGCGTGCCTTTTGATATACCGGCCGCTTTAGCGACATCTATCATGCGAGTCGCACTAAATCCCTTTTCCGTAAACAGCTGAAGCGCTGCATCGGTAATTTCTTCCGGCCTCGCCTCCTTACGCCGTCTCCATTTACAAACCGTATCTGATTTTGAAGAGCAAAAAACCATAGTATCATCTTAATTACTGACCAGTCAGTTATTTATATAATATAAATGACCCAATGTCCACCAAATGAACTAAAGGCAACTACAATGACTAGCTAAACTATGGTTTTACCCCGCCAGAACAAGGCAACGGTTAGAATTGCAAAGCAAACTCGGCCAGCAAGGGAAGATGATCAGAAAGACTACGCCAGGGCTTTTCATGTAGACGCTGCCGAGTCTCAATTTGCAGGCCACGACTATAAATACGATCCACGCTCAACATTGGCATCCAGGCCGGAAATGTTCTTGCGTGCTTGCCTGAAGCCGATTTAAAGACCTCTTCAAGCCCCAGCCCTTCACAGAGGTAACGATCGGATCTGCCTTTCCAGTCATTGAAATCACCGGCAATGATCAGAGGCTCATTATCGGGAACATGCTCCTGAATGCGCATAACCAGCTTACCCAGCTGACGCTTGCGCTCCATCTCGAGCAAACCCAGATGAACACAGACCACGTGCAAAGGCTGCAATGAATCATGCAGCTTAACGACACCATGCAGCAGGCTACGACTGGCTGATTTCATATAGGACACATCGATGTTTTCCCATGCAATGAAAGGATATTTACTGAGAATGGCATTTCCATGATGCCCTGCCCTGTAAATTGCATTCTTGCCGTAAGCATGGTGAGGCCAGACCTGATCTGCAAGAAATTCAAACTGGCTCTCTTCAGGCCAGTCATGATGCTGATTGCATTTATGGATATGCTCTCCCTGTATTTCCTGCAGGAATACAACATCAGCATCCATTGACTGCAACAGTGATTTAATCTGATGCAAAATGAAGCGACGATTACTGGCATTAAAGCCTTTATGAATATTGTAGGTGAGTACCTTTAAGCTAGCTGGATTCATTTCTTTCTTTTAGCATATTCAGGTCAAGCAACTGTTGATTAATATCGATGAAATCGACAGATTGATTTCCCTCCATTGCAATCATTTCCAGTTTTGATTCAGGAAATGCCTGCTCATCCTTACTCAACAACTGAATAGCCAGATCCTTATCTGTCATATTAATACCCATCCATCCCTGCTCGGTACGTAACACAGCTTTAATTCTATCTAATGATAGTTCACCCTGCACTCGAACAAGCCAGTCGTGCAAAGCCTGATAATTAAAATATAGTGATGATGCCATTCGCCAGCCACTACTAACAAAACCATCAGCCCTTCCCTCTACCTGCACCCAGCTGGATACATGGTCACAATCTTTATGCTCATTCTCATGAGAGTGGTTATCGTCATGATGATGAGAATCTGCAAATACTGGTGAAATATTCGTACTCCCTGGCAACTCTAGCCAGGCCGGATCCAGCCTGCCCTGCTCGATCATCGCCAGCTTTGACCTGGCAGGTTTGAGTGTAGATACGTATTCATAGAACAACTGAGCATCTTCTTCTGTATAGGCATCCATCTTACTCGCGACGAGTATATCTGCCATTTGCAGCTGATCGATGAAGGTTTCGTGTGTCGTGTATTTTTCATTACGCAACTGACGCGCATCGACCAACACTATGATCGCTTTCAGATCCAGTACTGTTTGATAATGATCGCCCCTGAGGTTTGCGATAAGCTTAGCAGGATGCCCCAGCCCCGTTGGTTCAATAATTATCC
>JBFHVK010000432.1:0-2174 GCA_041589615.1 Gammaproteobacteria bacterium
GAATACACTCGGCACACCCTGTATATCATGCTTCTCAATTAAATCCGGATAGACTCCGCCATCTATAGTTTCAACATTAATAGCTGGATTAAGCGTAGCGAACTGATTAATCGCCTGCACCACATCCGGACAGTTATGACAGCTTAAACTGACATACACTTCGAATTTTAATTCTTCCTGGATGTTAGCAATAATGCGCTGCAAACTCTCATCCAGTTTCAAGGCCGTGCCCGACGAATGAAGTACCGCCAGTACCAGTGAATTAAACTCATGGCCACTTGGAATACCGGAAAACTGAATACCATTCGGCTGCCCATCAACCTCAAGCATAAAACTCATCGGGCTTCTTAACCGCCCATGGGTATCGCGCTCTTCCACCTGGATCCTGTTAGATACTTTTGCAAAATCCTTCAGGAAACTGATTAGTTCTGCACGCTTCCTGTGCTCGCCGGTCTGTATAACCAGCGTAATATCATTCTGCATGTTGGCGGTATAGCCCATTAATGCTTCTTTAATTTCTTTTGTTAACATAACTCACCTTTCCTGAAAAATTTCTTAACATAACGGCTGTGTTGAAGTTTGTGGGCGACTCATAGTCACCCACATTCACCAGACTTAAGCTGCTTTTGGGTTTAGATCTTGCCAACCAGGTCAAGACTAGGTGTTAAGGTTTCTTCACCTTCCTGCCATGCAGCAGGACACACTTCACCATCATGATTCGCCACATACTGCGCAGCTTTAACCTTGCGTACCATGTCCTTTGCAGATCGCCCTATACCCAGATCATGCACTTCCGACACCTTGATGATGCCGTCCGGGTTTGCCAGGAAGGTACCGCGTAATGCCAGCGCTTCCTCTTCAATCATCACGTTAAAGCCACGCGTAATCGCACCCGTTGGATCACCGATCATGGGGTAGTTGATCTTGCCAATCGCATCACTGGTGTCGTGCCAGGCCTTGTGAACGTAATGGGTATCTGTGGATACCGAATACACCTCGACACCCATCTGCTGAAGCTCTTCATAATGGCTCTGCATATCTTCCAGCTCGGTTGGACATACGAAGGTGAAGTCCGCTGGATAAAACAGGAAGATCGACCACTTGCCCTTCACATCATCAGACGTAATCGTTTTGAACTCACCATTGTGATAAGCCTCAGCCTTAAACTCAGGGATAGATTTATTGATCATCGACATAATGTAATTCCTCTTAATTAAAGTTCTCGTTTAAAAAATGTTGCTGATGCCTGCATCAACCTTGAAGAGAAGATTAAGGGATTACATTGTTCTACTAAATCAATTAATATAGATGTTAATATTCTATTTTATTGAACATACAATAGCAGGCTGCCCATGATCTCCCTGAAACAGGTAAGCTACTCACTGGCCATAGCCCAGACCCTGCACTTCAAGAAAGCCGCAGAGCAATGCGCCGTCTCCCAGTCGGCACTCAGCACTGCCGTCAGCGAAATGGAAAAGCAACTGGGGTTCCAGGTATTTGAGCGCGACAACAAGAAGGTACTGATTACACCGGTTGGGGAGCTCTACCTGCAAAAAGCGCGAAATATCAAACTTCAGATGGATGATATCCAGCAGCTAGGACAGTCGATGAAAGCGCCACTGAGCTACCCTATGTCACTAGGTATTATCCCGACGATTGGCCCCTACCTGTTACCTGAAGTGCTTCCTGGCGTCAGGCATGCCTATCCGGATTTTCAGCTACGCATCATTGAAGACCAGTCACATGTGCTGGTTAGCAAGGTAAAAAGTGGTGAACTGGATACCGCCATACTGGCCCTGCCATTTGATATAGAGGGTTTACTGGCATTTGAATTCTGGCAGGAAGACTTTTACTGGATATCACATTGCGAAGATGAGCTGGCACAACAAACCGAAATTAGCAGTGCTGAACTGAGCCAGTCTCGCCTGATGTTACTGGAAGAGGGACATTGTTTGAAAGATCACGCACTGGCAGCCTGCAGACTGCCAGCCAGTGAAACAGACCACTTACTCGCCTCAACCAGCCTGGCAATGCTGGTGCAGATGGTGGCAGGACACATGGGTACAACACTTCTGCCAGAGATGGCACTAAAACAGCTGTTATCTGGCAATACCGAGCTGAAAGCCACACACCTGAACGAGCCTGGTCCACACAGAAGAATTGCCTTTATTACC
>JBFHVK010000433.1:0-2148 GCA_041589615.1 Gammaproteobacteria bacterium
GCTTTCTTTATGGCATCAACATGTTTCTCATTTTTTTCAATGAGCTCATATTTCATGCTGAAATTATTTTCCGGATCAATCGCACCTGTTTTAGGAATGAGGTCGCGTACATGACCATATGATGCAAGTACATTAAAGCCTTTGCCCAGGTATTTTTTTATTGTTTTGGCTTTGGCTGGCGACTCAACTATTAGCAGGCTATTACTCATGGGGGCTTATATTTTTTCTTATTGCTCGTTATTAAAAGAGGCTAGATTACTGCATATAGCTCAAATTATTCTCGAATACCAAATTTTCCATCCAGGCATACGCATTTTCTTCACCCGGCTGGCTATAGAGAACAATCATTACAACCCATTTAAGCTGTTCCAGTTCCAGTTCAACATCAAGCGCGATGATGCGATCCAGAATAATTTCTCTACTCAGTGGTGTTATCACCTGATTCTGTTCCAGGTGTAAAAGGAAACTGATGCAATCTGTTCCCAGTAACATTTTTTCTAGTTCGCTATATATGCGTACCGATTGTGTATTGATAGCCTGCTGTTCGCTTTCAGAAATCAGCTGGTCAGCATGTAGTTCGGCCAGATCTTCCAGCCAGTCAAAGGCAAGAAGAATTTCATGCTGCGGGAAGCCCATGTCTTCGAGGCGATCAAACATATGTTCATGCTCTGGAAAAATCGGATTTTCATCTGTGATAATGTTCTCAAACAGGTACATCAACACATCAACAACATTTTGTTTCATATAACTCTCTTAATTCGCTTACTCATTATATAGAGGTGCGAGAATACAGCCCATTCTGTGAAACCACCTGCCCCTGCAGTTCCAGTATCAGTAACATGGAGGCAATTTCAGGTGCGCCCAGATTACTGCGTTCTACCAGTTCGTCAATGCCTATCGGCTCATACTCCATGTGGTGCAGCAGTTGCTGGTAGTCCGGATCGGTCATATCTGTAGGAGTATCCACTATAGAAGATGACCTTTCACGGGCGCTAGTATGGCGAATCGAATCAGAATTTACCAGCGGAAACAGTTCTTCGAGGATATCCGCGGCACTTTCTACCAGCTTTGCGCCTGACTTTATCAGACTATGGCAGCCTTTTGCCAGTGGGTTATGAATTGAACCGGGTATAGCAAAGACTTCCCTGCCCTGCTCCATGGCATGTTTTGATGTGATCAGTGAACCACTCCTGAGAGCCGCTTCTACCACAAGGGTGCCTATGCTAAGGCCACTGATAATGCGGTTTCGGCGAGGAAACATGCCCTTGTGAGGATCAGAACCTATGGGAGCTTCGCTGATAATACAGCCATTATCGGCAATTTGTGCAGCAAGCCGGGTATTGGATTTGGGGTAGATGGTATGCAGGCCATTGGCGACCACTGCCACACTGCCCGCGAGTCCCCTGAGTGCGCCTTTGTGACTGGCTGCGTCTATGCCATGAGCCAGTCCACTGGTTACCGTGATACCAGCCTCAGAGAGATGAAATGCAAAGTCTTCGGCGATTTGCAGGCCACTGGCACTGGCTGATCGACTGCCAACCATCGCAAGCTGAGGCTGATGCAGGTAGTCTGTGTCACCGATGAAATAAAGGGCATAGGGCGGCTCACTAATTTCCAGCAGGCGTGAGGGATACTGGGGCTGGTCAAAAAAAAGGATGCCGTGCCTGTCTTTTTCAAGCCAGGACAGATCTCGTTCTATTTGCCTGTCGTCAGGGTTCTGAATACGTTGTATCTGTTCAGTTGTTAACTGCTTGTTTTCGAGCTGCTGGCTACTGGCATTAAATATCGCGCCTGCATGACCAAATGTCTCCAGCAGGGACTGTATGGTTCTGGCTGGCAGGTTGCAGCGCAGCAGGCGCAGGCGACTACTGAGATCATCCGTTGAAATTACATCCATAGGTGTTGCTCAATGACTGGTTACTGTAGTGGCAGTTTAATGTGAATGAAATTGTAAAGGCAACTGAAAGGAATGTGAATGAAGAAGAGGGAAAGCTGGTCCCTAATCCGTTAGGCGACCAGCTGAAGTTTTGACGCTTTCTAGTTATAGTTATCTGGGTTTGTCTACACGGTCCTTTTTACGTATAGATCGAGTCGATTTAAGGACAAGGCCATAGCTTACTTCATCAAATACCTTGAATAGCATCATGA
>JBFHVK010000434.1:0-2142 GCA_041589615.1 Gammaproteobacteria bacterium
CCTACGGTTAATGCCCTCTGTATACAGCCTTGTCAGCTGCCAGTAGAGCAAGGAGTTAATAAAACCGGGAAATGTCCCAGGGCGCGCATTCTACGCGTTTCAGGGCAAAACCTCAAGCCTGTCAGGTGATTACTTTAAAGGCCTGTATAGCGCACTTACTGACATTGCCTGAAATGTGGATAGTCTGGATGTCCTGAGAATAGAACGAGAGAAAATATTTCTGGGGGGAGCTAACGCTACGATTACGACTGATTTTCGTAAAACAGGTATACACTGGATAAAAGCCACATTGCAAAAATATAATTAATAAAATCAATATGTTATTAATAGTTATTGCTTATCCGCCTGGCCACTGTTGAACTGTTTAATCCATTCAATAAATGCCTCCTGTGGCATTGGCTTCGCCACATGATAACCCTGCGCAATATCGCAATCTAGCAACTTGAGTGCTTCCAGTGTTTCAGCATTTTCAATACCTTCTGCCACAACATCTATATCAAAACCATGCGCCATTTCGATAACCGTTTTTACGATATGCTGATCCATCGAGTTCTCCAGCATATAACGAATAAAGGACTGGTCTATTTTGAGTTCACTAGCGGGGATATACTTGAAATAGGCCATAGAGGAATAGCCTGTCCCAAAATCATCTATCGAGATATTAACACCCAGTGAGCGCAGCTCATCAAGCGTAATGAAGCTTGTGCTCATATCCTGCATCAATGCACTTTCGGTGATTTCCAGTGTGAGCCTGCCCTGCTCTGTGCCCCAGATATTCAGTGCACTACGAACAGAATCTACCAGATTAGGATCAGGCAATACCTTGGCAGAAAGATTAACAGCCACCTTGAGGGGTACCGAGGTATCAGGCCAGTCCTTGATAAGCCTGAGAGCCGCATTAATCGTCCACCAGGTAATCTGGTGTATCTGCCCATCCTGCTCTGCTATCGGAATAAATATATCTGGCCGAATAAAGCCTTTATTTCGGTTATTCCAGCGAATCAGGGCTTCCGCACCAAAAAGCTCACCCGTTTTCAAATTAATCTGAGGCTGGAAGTACATCTCAAATTCATCACGATCCTGTGCGTTCTGCAGCTCAACCTCTATATCCCAGGTGCTGATATTTTCTGACTCGTCCTGACCCGAATAAATTGAAAACAACTGGATACTACTACGTGCCTTAAGAAGCGCTGACTCTGCACACTGTATCAGACGAACCAGATCAGTGGCATGGTCCGGATACAGGGCTATGCCCATATTTGCTGTAATTTTCTGCCTTTTTTCACCAAACTCAAATGGCTTGCTCAGGATACCTGATAGCTTGTTAGCGGCAAGCGTTGCATGTCCTTCATTAAGAATTTCGGGTAATACCAGTAAAAATTCAGAATTACCCATCCGGGCAATGTAATCCTGCTTACGACACAGCTCACTCAGGCGACTCGAGAATTCGTCGAGCAAACGGTCCCCCACCTGATAACCATAAGCAAGATTAATCTGCCTGAAGTGATTTATGTTAATCAGTATAACCGCCAGCTTTTTAGTGTTTTCCTGATGCTGTTCGATCAGGTGCTGAAGGTCTGCAAATAATGATTCCCTCTCTGCCACATAGATGTGAGTTGCATTCATATAAATCTCTACAGGTAGAACTGTTCAGGGTCGATACCATACAGTCCTGGTTCTATACTCCTGACAATATCCAGTGGCTCACTGTGCTTATCATTGGCTACATGAAACAGATCAATGGTAATAAAATTATTCAGCGGATTTTTTTCTTCATCCAGCAGCAGCATCACTTTAGGCCTTAATCTCCACACCCTGTGCTGAGCCACGATAACCCCGACACGTCCATCACTTAATTCAACGACAGTACCAACCGGGTATATCCCGACAACCTGTATAAACTGCTCAACCAGCTCAGCCTGGAAATCGATATCCCGCCACTCATACAATTTCTTGACTGCATCATGTGGAGAGATTGGCGTCGCGAATGGCCGTTCTGAAATTATCGCATCATAACAATCAATGATGCCGGCAATTTTTCCAAAAATGGGTATCATATTACCACTCAAGCCACTGGGGTAACCACTACCATTGTGCCGCTCATGATGGGTTGCAACCATTTCTACAACATCATCTGTAATA
>JBFHVK010000435.1:0-2128 GCA_041589615.1 Gammaproteobacteria bacterium
CATTTACGCTGATCCTGCGGTGTGGAAAAATTACGGTTATAATCCAGCCCACATTCACCCAGTGCTCGTACTGCGGCATTCTGGGCGGCATCATGAATCCTGATAGCGACTTTTTCATTCCACTCTTTAGCGTGATGCGGATGAACCCCCGCGGTAGAAAACAGAACTTCCGGCCAGCGATCACACAGCTCGATGGCTGCTTCAGTATGCTCAAGGTTTGTTCCTGTAACCACCATATGCGAGACCCCATGAGCCAGAGCGCGCTCAATAACGGCTGAGAGATCTTTATTAAATGCACTACCAGTGAGATTAACGCCGATATCGACCAGGTTCTCTACTGGAATTTCTATGTCACTATTCATAGCGCGCTATTCTGCCATGAGCAATCAAAAAGATGAAACAACTGTTTGTATACAACGATTACTTGAGCTCAGGAACAACCCGGGAAGATAAATCCGGGTAGATAAAAATACAGACTAAAAGCATTAGCACAGCTATACCGCCAGTGAACCTGCTATGGATGCCATGACTTCATCATGTGTAGTTTCAACACCTCATATTCACTTCATTCATAGCCGATAAGATCTTAATAGATCATCGGCTTTTACATGCCCGTAACAAGGCTCAGTCCCAGTTAAGTGCTTTTGCCCTGTGAAGTTTTTCGTAGCCCTTTAGCAGCTTTTTATGTAGCGTGAAACCATCCAGGCTCAGGCCCGGACTATGCAGTCCATGAAATGTTTCTTCGCCTTCCAGCAAACGTATTCCGGTATTAACAATTTCTTCACCATACATTAACGTAAGACTATCAGTGTAAGCCTCATACTGACGACTATCATCCAGTTTAATTTCCAGTAAAGCCTGTAGAGCACGGTAGTGACGAATACGCTCCTCACTTAACTGATCCATATGCAGGCACCAGTCATTCCATTCCATAGCCTGCTCATAGTCACCTGCTGCCAGGCACAACATCGCCTTCAGTTCGCCTATACGTAAACCAGCCCACGCACTCCCCGGATCGGGAGCGACTCCGATAAACTCAGCCACACGCTGTACATCGTTATAACCACCATCTTCAAGTCGTTGTAAAATGTCCAGCCACTGTGACTTTTCAAGATTTTTCAGCGAAAGTATTTCCTCGCGAAACAGAGCGCCTTCATTGTTATTGCTCCATTCCAGGTCATCTACCGGATAGATATCTGACATACCGGGTACAATTATTCGGCAGGCATATACATCCAGGTGGTTATAATCAGATATATAAATATCCTTACCCATCTCATGAATCAGTTTACAGCAGTAGGCAAATTCTTCTTCGGTCGTGCTGTTGTGATCCCAGTCTACAAATTCATAATCCGGGCTCGAACGAAAGAAGTCATAAGATATAAGCCCACTGGAATCGATGAAATGGGTTTCGAGATTATGGTGATCTGCCACTTCTTCAATATCGAATGATGGTGGTTGAAAGCCATCCAGCTGATCCAGGCTTCTACCCTGCAACAACTCAGTCACTGTACGCTCCAGGGCTACCTCAAAACAGGGATGCGCTCCAAAAGATGCAAACACGGAACCATCCCTGGGATTAATCAGGGTAACACTCATCACGGGAAAGTGACCACCTAGTGATGCGTCGGCCACTCGCAGGTGATAACCATGTGATTCAAGTTCCTCTATCGACTTTTTGATTCCGGGAAAACGATCAATTACTGACTGTGGCACTTCTGGCAGGCAGATACCCTCTGCAATGATTTTATTCTTCACATAGCGCTCAAAGACTTCCGACAATCCCTGTACCCTGGCTTCATTAGCAGTGTTCCCGGCAGACATGCCATTACTGACATAGAGGTTGCCAATAATATTCACAGGCAGATACACAGCCTTGCCGTCACGCTGACGCACATAAGGCACTGCACAGATGCCGCGTTCGCCACTTCCCGAGTTGGTATCCACTATCTGCTGTGGCTTTAAGACACTGTCAGGGTCGTAGTAAGACCATAAAGTCTCGTCCATCAGGCCATCCGGCATCTGCTCACCCTCAAAGGTGAACCATTTTTCATCCGGGTAATGTACGAATTCTGCATTTGCGAATTCCTCTCCCAGATAAAAATCTGCAAAGAAATAATTACAGCTA
>JBFHVK010000436.1:0-2095 GCA_041589615.1 Gammaproteobacteria bacterium
AGTTGAGCTGAAATAAACGGATCAAATTCGTTATTCAGTTGTTTTGAATGATGAATACAAAGGTAAAAATATGGCAATAAAAATTGCGATTAATGGTTATGGCCGTATTGGCCGTAACATTTTGCGTGCAATATATGAATCAGGACGCACTGACGAAGTTCAGGTGGTTGCCATTAATGATCTGGGTGATGCATTTACTAATGCTCACCTGACTCAATACGATACTGCACATGGTCGATTCCCCGGTGAAGTAACCGTGGATGGCGAATACATGATTGTTAATGGAGACAAGATTCGTGTGCTCGCAGAAAGAGATCCTGCGAAGTTGCCGTGGGGAGAAATGGGTGTAGATGTCGTGCATGAGTGCACCGGTTTCTTTGCCAGTAAGGATAAAGCATCGCTGCATATTGAAGGTGGTGCAAAGAAAGTTTTGATATCAGCGCCTGGCGGTCACGGTGTTGATGCAACGATAGTTTTTGGTGTTAACCAGGATGTGTTAAAGGCCAGTGATACTGTGGTATCAAATGCGTCGTGTACAACAAACTGTCTTGCGCCTATGGTCAAGCCAATTAATGACAAGATTGGTATTGAAAATGGTCTGATGACAACGATCCATTCATATACCAATGACCAGGTGCTGACGGATGTGTATCACACTGATTTGCGTCGTGCGCGATCGGCCACAAGCTCGATGATACCGACTAAAACAGGCGCGGCCGCAGCGGTAGGCCTGGTGTTGCCAGAGTTGAATGGCAAGCTTGATGGTTTTGCAGTGCGTGTACCAACCATCAATGTTTCACTGGTTGACCTGACGTTTACGGCCTCCAGAGACACGACGGTTGAAGAAATTAATGCGATTATGAAAGAAGCTGCAGATGGCAAGGTGCTGGGTTACAGCAATGGTCCGCTGGTGTCGGTAGACTTCAATCATACAAGTACGACATCGAATTTCGATGCAACACTAACGCGAGTAATTGGCGGCAAGCTGGTTAAGGTTTGTTCCTGGTATGACAATGAATGGGGTTTTTCAAACCGCATGATTGATACCACGATAGCGCTAATGAATGCGAGTTAATGAATTTGTGAACAAAAGGCAGGCCTGTTTGCCAGCCATAAGTTTTTAGAAATTTTAAATATATTTTTTAGGAGTAACCCATGTCAGTAATCAAAATGACTGATCTTGATTTAGCCGGTAAACGCGTTCTTATTCGCCAGGACCTTAACGTGCCTGTTAAAGACGGTAAGGTAACTAGTGCAAAACGTATTGAAGCATCTATGCCTACTATCAAGCACTGCATCGATGCAGGTGCAAAAGTGATGCTGATGTCTCACCTGGGTCGCCCAACAGAAGGCGAGCCTGCAGATGAGTTTTCACTGTTACCAGTTGTTAACTACCTGTCTGATGCACTCGGTAAAGAAGTTAAGCTGGTTAAGGATTACCTGGATAATGCGCCAGAAGTTGCTGACGGCGAAGTTGTTGTTCTGGAAAACGTACGTTTTAATGTGGGTGAAAAGAAAAACGACGAGGCGCTTTCAAAGCAGTATGCAGCACTGTGTGATGTATATGTAATGGACGCATTTGGTACGGCTCACCGTGCGCAGGCTTCAACACATGGCGCAGGTCAGTTTGCACCAACAGCGTGTGCGGGTCCTCTGCTTGCAGGTGAGCTGGAAGCACTGGGCAAGGCACTGGATAATCCAGCGCGTCCAATGGTGGCAATTGTTGGTGGATCAAAAGTGTCTACCAAACTAACTGTACTTGAGTCGTTATCAAAAGTTGTTGATCAGCTGATCGTAGGTGGCGGTATTGCAAATACATTCATTGCAGCTGATGGCCATAATGTAGGCAAGTCACTGTACGAAGAAGACCTGGTTGATACAGCGAAGAAACTGACTGCTGATGCAAAAGCACGTGGTGGTGATATTCCAGTACCAACTGATGTTGTCTGTGCAAAAGAATTTGCAGAAACGGCAGAAGCAACCCTGAAAAATGTGGATGAAGTTGCAGACGACGACATGATATTTGATATCGGCCCTGATTCTGCTGCAGCACTGGCAGAAGTTCTTAAGAGTGCGGGCACGATCGTATGGAATG